>JAQBNU010000180.1 GCA_028288365.1 Chitinophagaceae bacterium
GGCAATTTCACTTTCAGGTATAAGTTGGCAAACAAGGTATTTTGTATGGCTACAGTTTGATTGTAAAAAGTAGACAGGAACGGGTTACGCTGATTTAAACCGCTATCATCGGTATCTATACGGCGCAGGGTAACACCATCGGCCTGGTAAAAATCACCATAAGGCGATGAGTTGATGATTTGGGTCCAATCGGCCTGGTTACCACCTTCATCACGGCTGGCAAACTGAGTACTCATACCAAAGGTCAGGAATTTTGATGCCTTACCTTCCAGGTTGGCACGTACGCGGTAGTTTTTATACTCGCCGCCCTGTATCAGGTTTTGGTTTTTGGTGTAGTTGCCCGATAGGTAATAGCTGGTATTATCATTACGGCCCGATACGCTGGCGGTATAATCCTGGCGTAAACCTTTACGGAATACCAATTTAGCCCAATCGGTAGTTTTACCGGCGTTATAATTGGCTATCTCATTATTTTGTAAACCTAAACGCTGCAACCAAACGGTAGTAGGGTCGCCGGTTGAAGTGCCCAAAAACTGCGCGACAGTAACCCCGTCAGGCAAAGCATTAGGGTTGCTATAATAATAGTAAGGGTTTGCTGTGTTAGATGCCCTTGCACCGTCGGCGCGCCAGTTTAAAAACCCTTCGGGGCCATAAAACTTTTGGTTTTTCTCTAACTCTGCAAAGCCTGTATTGATGTTTAAAGTGATTTGCGGCGCCCCTGCTTTACCCTTTTTAGTAGTAATGGCCACAACACCCGGTGCCGATGCCGAACCGTAAACGGCCAATGCACTTGCATCCTTTAATATATCTAACCTTTCAATATCGTTAGGGTTAATATCGGCCAACTGGCCCTGGTAAACCACACCATCCAATACAATAAGCGGGGTGGTGCTGGCGGTAAGGGTTGCCTTACCACGTACTAACAGATCGCCTGTACCACCACCTTTTGCCGATGTATTTAAGGCCACAGTAATACCCGGCACGTTACCCCTGATCAGGTCGGCTACGCTGGCTGGGTTTTCATTCTCCAGCTTTTCGGCCTTTACGCTTGTAATAGCACCGGTAACATCCTTTTGCTGCCGGGTACCATAACCAATTACTACCACATCTGTTAATTGTTTGCTATCGTCGTTTAGTACGACATTGATGGTAGTACGGTTGCCTACCTTCTCATCGGTGCTGGCATAGCCAACGCTGGATATAACCAGCGTATTGCTTGCCGCTGCCTGTATAGTGTAGTTACCGTTAATATCGGTAGCTACGGCTTTACCCGTTTCCTTAACCTTTACGGTTGCCCCGGGTATAGGCGTGCTTTTACTATCCTTAACAGTACCTTTTACGCTGGTTTGCGCAAAGGAGTACATGCAGGCAGTAAGCAAAATAGTAATCAAAAGAGTAATTTGTTTTTTCATAATTTAATTTGGTTGGTAATTAATTTACAATCAGAAACATAGGTCTGAAATTTGTATTTCCCGGAAAATGAACCTTGTTCACTCCACGCGCTGACAGGGAAACCTGCCGGTTAAGAAAAGGGGCCTTTCATTAAATGCTTAAAGTTTTTTGTTGTTCTTAGTAATAACTGGTGAGTAAATTTAAGCTGTTTTAAAGGTAAAAAACAAGAAAAAATGAACATAAATAACTGATAATTAGACAATTATAAAATTTTTGATACGCTTAATGCACAACACAAAAAAAATTAAAAAAGCCTCACTTATCGTTTAAACGCAGTTTATGCCTAAAAGCCTAAATTTGCGTGATACGCTTACTGAGCAATAAAAAAGAGGGGATGTAGGGGTAATCTGAATGAATAAAAGGCCTGTTTTTTGCCATAAAAGGTTAATCAATTGCCAAATAATGACACTCGAAAACGCCCGAAAATGCGTAAGATGGCTTGTTTTGCCGATGCGTTAGGGATTTATTGCACCTCGATAACCAGGCGGCTCCAGCCCTGGGTGCTGCCCTTTTTGGTTTCCTTTTTGCGCTCGTTCATGGCTTTTTTTACACGGATGGAGTACGACCAGCAAGTGCTTTGCCTGATTTCCAATTTTTCGGACAATTGGTGCGATTAGATGGTGCCTTTGCTGGTATACATTAAGTACACCAGGTAAAACGCTTTATTAATAGGGATACGGTTATTATGGAAGATAGTTTTTTGCAGGGCCGATTCCTCGTACGTGCATTTGGTACAACGGCGGCTATAGGGCATGCGCCCGCCACAATAAACAGTATTCGCACAGCGCGAACACTCATAACCGTTGCTCCATTTTAACTCCGACAGGAATTTGTAGCAGGTTTCCTGGTCGGGGTATTTGGCGCTAAACTCCTCAAAGCTTAATTCGGTTGATAACGCGCGTGCGTCGGTTACCTTTTCTATATTAGTTTTAAGCTGGATGTTGTCTTTCTCCAGCAGCAGGTTCATGCGATAAATCTCGTCGGCTTGTTTTTCAAGCTGATCATTCTTGGCCAGCAGCTCCTCGTTTTGTTCTTCAATAATATGCGATTGCTTTACCAGCTCATCCGATTTTTGAATTACTTCAAAAGTACGTATCTGTACTTGCTGCTCCAGCTCGCGGTTTATCGTATCTTTCAAATCCACGTTAATAGCCATTTGTTTAATGGTTTCTTCCTGCGCGGCATCCTTGTCCTTGCGCAGCAGGCGCACCTGATCGCCAATGGAGAACGACAGGAAAACCATTTCCAACACAAAAGATAAACTTAAACTATAGTGCCCCAGCACCCGGTTCACAATGCCAAAGTTTAAACCTAAAACAGTAGCCAGCTTTAACATAAAGCCCAAAAACAGGAACGTATAACCCAACACAAAAAAACGGGCCGGCTTAAAGCCCTGGCTCCAAACCTTTATACCTGTAAAAAAGGCAATGGCAAGCGTAATCGAATCAACAAACTTGTAAATAAACAAGCCCTTGTTAAAAAACAGGCAATAAATAAAATAGATGGTACGTACAACCAGTACAAAATTTATCAGTTTATATAAACCCCTGGCCCGCGTTTTTACCTGCAATAGTTCCTTGGTAAACTCAAGTGCGAAGGCGCTTAAAAAAAACAGGGCGACACCGTAAGCATATTCGTTCCAGGTTGGCCAGGTTGGCCATAGATATTGAAATGCTATGCCGTCAACACTCATCTCATAAAAGCCTACACTTAATATATATAAAACGTAAAACAGATATTGCAACCGCTTTACAGCTATAAACATTAATAAATTATGGAAACAGAAGATCAGGATCATGCCGTAGAACAAGCCGTAGGTCATGTACTCGGTTAAGGCATAATGTATAAAGTAATCAACCGTGCGGTACACAATAATTACGTTAACCTGCTCTAACGATTTTACCCTGAAATAGTAGGTATACTCTCCCTGCGCGCGGTTAAGTATGGTAAACTCAAAGTTTTTATGCCGGTAAAGCCTATTGGTAAAGTGATACTTTGCACCGGCTTTGGTTGCTACATAACGGCCTGTAGTATCGGGGATATAGGCGGTAATGTCATCTGTAGTTTGGTCAAAAAATTCTATCAGGCAATTTTTGTGCTTAATCGTTCCATCAAATTTCACCTTTACCTTAAACCAGTACCACGATTTAAGATTATAATTTTGCGGGTAATACCCCGGATTATCCTTGAACTTGCTTTGATATTGGGCCGACATTACCTGTTGCAGTGTAAACGTTCCCTTTTTATCCTCCAGCAGCTTGATCTCTTTTTGGCCAAACAAATGCTCAAACGTACTGCTGTCAACGGCAAGAACTTGCTGGGCCAGCAATATTTTTGCCGGCAAAACCATCATCAAAACAATAAAAACAAGTCTTTTTAGTATACGTATATGCATTTTGTTAAACGCTGGTTTAATAATCTGTGCTAAACTAACCATTATTAGTAAAAAGTATTTATGAGATTTAAGCGTATTACCCCGTATGCATAATTAAGCATTTTTACACATTTTATATAGCAGGGCAATTATTATTTGTTAAAATACGATTGCGCTCAATGCGTATCAGCTGTCAATATAACGCATTAATTATCAGCAATATATAAAAATTTATATATGAAAATTAGAATTTTTTTTAGATATTTTTTGAAGAT
>JAQBNU010000168.1 GCA_028288365.1 Chitinophagaceae bacterium
GCTTATAGCTATCTCGGCTTCGCTGTAGTCAAATTTATCGATATTGGCATACAGCGCAAAAAACGAGTAGGTGTTATAAAGCGTACCGAAGAATTTGCGGCGCACCTCGTCCAGCC
Source organism: Chitinophagaceae bacterium (assembly GCA_028288365.1). Taxonomy (GTDB): domain Bacteria; phylum Bacteroidota; class Bacteroidia; order Cytophagales; family Cytophagaceae; genus JACMQM01. Next base: position 117 of record JAQBNU010000168.1, read on the forward strand.
CTTCAATATTAAACTTCAAATTATCCCATGGCGACGCGTTGCTGATCATATACCAGCGGGCAGCATCGGCACCATATTTTTCAATAGTTTCGAAAGGTTCGGCAGCGTTACCTAAACGTTTGGACATTTTGTTGCCGTTTTTATCAAGCACCAAACCGTTTGACACTACGTTTTTAAACGCGATACCCTGGTTACCTACTAATTTATTTACGGCCTTAACCTCGTCGCTGGCTTCGCTTAGCATTACGGCTATGGCGTGCAGGGTAAAGAACCAGCCACGGGTTTGATCCACACCTTCGGCAATAAAATCGGCCGGGTAGGCATCCGCAAATTGCTCTTTGTTTTCGAAAGGGAAATGCCATTGCGCGTATGGCATAGCACCGCTATCAAACCAAACGTCAATCAAATCCGGCTCGCGGAACATCTTATTACCGTTTGCTGATACCAGCACCACATCATCCACATAAGGGCGGTGCATATCGGCCAAACGGAAATCTTTAGGCATAAAACCCGCGGCGGCGGCAGCATCAATCTCTTTGTTCAATTCTTCAATCGAGCCGATGCATTTCTCTTCCGTGCCATTTTCCTCGCGCCAGATAGGCAGCGGCGTACCCCAGTAGCGCGAACGCGACAGGTTCCAGTCCACCAAATTTTCCAGCCAGTTGCCAAAACGGCCCGTACCGGTCGATTCGGGTTTCCAGTTGATGGTTTTATTCAGCTCGACCAGCTTATCCTTCACAGCCGTGGTCTTGATGAACCAACTATCCAGTGGATAGTATAAAATAGGCTCGTCAGTACGCCACGAGTGCGGGTAACTGTGTTCGTATTTCTTAACATCAAACGCTTTGTTATCTGTTTTCAGCATGATGGAGATCAGCACATCGGTTGGTTTAAAACCGGGTACTTCGCGCTCTTCCTTGCTGTAATATTCTTCTTTAACGTATAGGCCTGCAAAATCGGTTACCTCATCAACAAAACGGCCTTGCTTGTTTACCAGCGGTACTTCCTTGCCGGTTTCATCCAGCACCATAACCGATGGTACATCATTTTCCTTACAGGCCCTAAAGTCATCCGCACCAAAAACCGATGCGGTATGCACAATGCCGGTACCATCTTCGGTAGTCACAAAATCGGCAGGGATCACACGGAACGCCTTTGCTTCCAGTTCGGCATTGGTTACGTAAGGCATTAGCTGGTGGTAACGCAGACCTAATAAAGCCTTGCCTTTAAACTCGGCTTTAACCGTCCATGGGATAACCTTATCGCCATCCTTATAATCGGCAAACGAAGTATTCTCGCCTTCGGCTTTAAAATATTTGCTTACCAGTACTTTAGCCAACACTACGCTTACCGGTTGATAAGTGTAAGGGTTAAAGGTGCTGATCTTTACATAATCAATATTTTCGCCAACAGCCAGCGCGCAGTTTGCCGGTAATGTCCACGGGGTGGTTGTCCAGGCTAATATTACCGTATCCTCGTCAGCACTTTCAAACAGGGTTGACATTAAAGGGTGCTGCTGGTCGTTCTTTAAATGGAACTGGGCTACAACCGTAGTATCCTTCACCATTTTATAAGTGCCCGGCTGGTTCAACTCGTGCGAGCTTAAGCCCGTGCCCGATTTGGGCGAGTACGGCTGAACGGTATAACCTTTGTACAGCCAGCCTTTATTGTATAGTTCCTTCAGGATCCACCAAAGGCTTTCAATGTATTCGTTTTTGTAGGTGATGTATGGGTTTTCCAGATCGACCCAGTAGCCCATTTTTTCGGTCAGGTCGTTCCAAACATCGGTATAGCGCATTACCTCCTTGCGGCAGGCTTCGTTATAATCCTCAATCGAGATCTTTTTGCCGATATCATCCTTGGTAATGCCCAGCGATTTTTCAACCGCCAGCTCAATGGGCAAGCCGTGCGTATCCCAGCCGCCTTTGCGTTTTACCTGGTAGCCTTTAAGCGTTTTGTAACGGCAAAAAATATCCTTAATGGCGCGGGCCATCACGTGGTGAATGCCCGGCATGCCATTGGCAGAGGGCGGCCCTTCATAAAAAGTATATGGGTTGGTAGCCGGCCTGCTGCTGATGCTTTTTGCAAAGATGTTGTTCTGTTGCCAAAATTCCAGTACATCTTTCCCTGTTTGCGATAAGTTTAATTGCTTATATTCCTTGTACATCAGTGTATTCGCCTCAAAATTTGAGGTGCAAAAATACGGATTATTAAGTTAAAAATATATATTGCAGCATGATAAATCCTATAAAACGTGCTATCATCATCGCGTGCGTAGCTGTGCTGATCATCATAACAGCCTACTTTATTCCCGGAGTAAAGGACAGTAAGTTTGCCGACTTTTTAAAAGGCGGCTCGGTAGGTGCCGCCTCGGTGGCTATTTTAATGGTGGTTGTTGCCATTGCGCAGCGCCCTAAAGATGCCCAATTATGAAAGCTAAAGTTAGGCGCACATTGTTAATGATAGGTTTTGCCTGTGCCCTGTATACCCTTGCCGGGATTTTAGGTACCCGGGTAAGCACAACCTTCATTAATGTTTTA
>JAQBNU010000084.1 GCA_028288365.1 Chitinophagaceae bacterium
GCTTATAGCAATTCTATAGAAAGTCTTTCCAATTCAAAGGAAACACATGAACTCTCTATTCAGGTGTATAATAGAAGCTTAACTGAATATCAATTAGGCTCAAAACGTTATGATTCATTATTAGACATGGAGGAATCATTACAAACTGCCGAAGAGAATTACATGACATCTGTATATGATTATCTGGTGGCAAAGGTTAATCTCCTGAAATCAATAGAGCAATAATATTACCATTTTAAAATCACATGAACTCTATTATATATATAGACAAAGAACCCAACAATCTATATTCATTCCACGCGTATTTCAGGCGCAAGATAGAATATGATTATTTCATGTGTATTACAGAAGAGGATGCATTCTCTCTTCTGATCGCTGAGAATATTAAAATCTTAATATGTGATCAGCCAGTTCCCGAACTGACCGGTATGGAATTCCTTCAGGAACTCACAAGACACTCAAAACCTCCCATTCTTATTTCAATAAGCGGACACCACGATCTATCCAAGCTAGAAGAAGCTATGAATAAAGGAGAAATTTCTTGTTATCTAAATAAACCACTGGATTATGAAGCCTTGCATGTTATCATGCAAAAGCTATTGAGTAAAGTCGATATGTAACCCTTCCTAAAAGTAGTACAGTTTAAAAAAGCTGGCACTGCAAAATAGAAGAACGGATTATCTCAACTTTAAATCGGAAAACAGAAAAAATAATTTGGTTTTTAATTAACCGAAAACACTAGCTAAGCAAAAGTCCACTTTGGTTTGAAGACATACACTGATCACTTCTTCACATCACCCTGACGAAATATTCCCTACTCGCAGGGCTTCCAGGCAGCCATCGTGTGGGCAACAAGCAGCTAAAGTCCGGGTTAGTGTATAGACTACAATTATTATGTTAAATAAAATAGACTGATTAATTCTCTAGCTCTATATACACCCGAAACTTCTCCAATCGCTTGCTCTCCCTGTTTATCAATATATACAACAACACTTTCCGATTCGCCTCATCGACGGCAAGAGAGACTTCCTGCACCACGTAACGGTGATTGTAAAAAGGGAAATACCCGTCGCCTAACAACTCTCGTATAAAGGCTTCGGCGGTATCGATATGATCGGTTTCAATGGCTTTGATGCCTACGCGCTTTCGCAGCAGCAACATCCGGACAGAAAAATTCATGGGAGACTATGAAAAAATAAAACATAAAAATGACGCCACAAGAATAGCATTTTCTATTCATCCGGTCAAGAGCAATAGGAAAAAAGAAGAAAAAGGGACCGGTAGTGTATGCTTACAGTATGGATACTGTATAGTAACGGTATAGATACTGTATGGATAGTGTATGGACTACAACTATTTTTGTACAGTTCGCGGGTTAAAAGCGTCTGTTTGACATCACTTTTTGTGGATGACTGACCACTGTTTACTGACCACTGATCACTAAAAAACAGTCTCGTGATTAAAAAGCAATGAACGCTTCTCGCTTTGTTCTTAATGACTTGCTAATCAACTCCTCTCATTTCATTTTCTAACCGCAATTTCTTCCCTTCAAAAAGCCCGTTTAAGGCTTTCTCCCTTGCATTTTTCCAGCCGATCGGGAATCAATCGCCCTGAAGTAGCTTACTTTTGGTATTAAACCAACAAAAAATAACAATATACATTGATTTAGCCCTTCGTAAGGCAAAATGAAATGTTCACTTAAACCAAAAAGCTATGACTCCAAACCTTCACCTCAGATGCCTGGTTTTCCTGACTTGCTTAGGAATCGCCCTGAGCGCTACTGCTCAACGCACCATCGGATACATGCCCTATTGGGCAGGAGATGTCAGCCAGATTCAGTACAGCAAGCTCACCCATTTGAATTATGCCTTTGCTTTGCCGACTGCTAACGGAAGCATCAAAGCCATCGACGATCCGACTCGTTTTCGTTCCTTGGTTTCACTGGCCCATGCGAGCAACGTAAAAGTACTCATCTCCATCGGAGGATGGAGCGACGGCGGTACACCGTTGGATCCCACTTTTGAAACCCTTGCCGCATCAGTCTCCACACGATCCACCTTCATCACCGCTGCAATGAGTTTGGTAAGTACCTATAACCTGGACGGCGTAGACATCGATTGGGAATACCCGACCAGTGGAACAAACTCAGCTAACTATGACCTGTTGATGAGTGGTTTGTACGACCAGTTGAAACCGATGAACAAACTCCTCTCTGCCGCAGTATCCGCCGACAGTTACAACGGTGTGGGCATTTCCATGACAGCCGTTGCTAAAATGGATTTCGTCAACGTCATGGCTTATGATGCCAACAATTACGACCATTCTACCTTTACGTTCGCTGTAGACGCCCTAAACTACTGGGTAGGCAGAGGTGTTCCGAAAAACAAACTGAACCTGGGTGTTCCATTTTACGGCAAGTCTGCGTCCAATGGAGAAATTCCTTTCTCTACCATCCTCTCCAGCGGCGGCAGTGCCAGCCAGGATACCTTTAATGGCATTGGTTACAACGGCATCCCAACCATGAAACAAAAGGCACAATATGTCAAAGACAATGCGTACGGTGGCCTCATGATCTGGGAACTCGCAGAAGACGCAACCGGCAGCAATTCTTTGTTGACAGCCATCAGCCAGGTCTTCGGCACCGTCTCACCACCCGCCAATCAGGCGCCAGTCGTGAGTTTGACTGCTCCAACAAACGGTACATCCTTAACCGCACCAGCTACGTTCAATCTTACGGCCACGGCATCAGACGCAGACGGTAGTGTGAGCAAAGTAGATTTCTACAACGGTACGACCTTACTCTTTTCCGATAATACTGCACCTTATGCTTACAGCTGGACAAGTGTTACTGCCGGTTCGTATACTCTCTTGGCCAAAGCCACGGATAACGGTGGATTGGTGACGACAAGCAGTACAGTCAATGTTACCGTAACAACAGTCGCTGCCAATCAGGCGCCGGTCGTGAGTTTGACTGCTCCAACGAATGGCACATCGTTAACAGCACCTGCTACCTTCAACCTCACAGCTTCTGCTTCGGATGCAGACGGCAGTGTAAGCAAAGTGGATTTCTACAACGGTACGACCTTACTCTTTTCCGATAACACCGCGCCTTATGCCTACAGCTGGACGGGTATAGCCTCCGGTTCGTACACCCTCTCTACCAAAGCCACGGACAACGGTGGATTGGTAACGACATCAACGGCTGTGAGTGTTACGGTCACTTCTTCTTCCGGCAACCAGGCGCCTAGCGTGCTCATCACCGCACCGGTCAACAATGGAACCTACAATGCACCGGCAGCGGTTACCATCATGGTGAATGCTTCAGATGCAGACGGTACAGTAAGCAAAGTAGATTTCTACAACGGTGCCACCTTGATCGGTAGCGACAACACGTCTCCTTACTACATCACCTGGTCAGGTGTAGGTGGAGGTACTTTCGTGGTCACTGCGGTAGCGACAGACAATGCCGGTGCAACTAAAACGTCTACACCCATCAATGTGGTAGTCTATGGCGCAGTCACACCGCCCGCCAATCAGCCACCGGCCGTGAGTTTGACGGCTCCTACCAACGGTACATCGCTCACAGCACCTGCTACGTTCAATCTTGCGGCCACAGCATCAGACGCAGACGGCAGCGTAAGCAAAGTAGATTTTTACAACGGTACGACCTTACTCTTCTCGGATAACACCGCGCCCTATGCCTACAGCTGGACAGGGGTAGCAGCCGGTTCCTATACCCTCTTGGCCAAAGCCACGGACAACGAAGGATTGGTGACGACAAGTACCACAGTGAATGTTACAGCAACAGCGGTCGCTGTCAATCAGGCACCGGTTGTAAGCTTGACGGCTCCTACCAATGGTACTTCGCTTACTGTACCTGCAATCTTTAATCTCACAGCCTCTGCATCAGACGCAGACGGCAGTGTAAGCAAAGTAGATTTCTATAATGGCACTACCTTACTCTTTTCTGATAACACCGCGCCTTATGCCTACAGTTGGACAGGGGTAGCAGCAGGTTCCTATACCCTCTTGGCCAAAGCCACAGACAACGGTGGATTGGTGACGACATCAACGGCTGTGAGTTTTACGGTGACTACTGCTGCAACAGGAACATGTACCGCTGCCTCATGGAACAGTACGGTCGCATACGTCGGCGGAAATGTTGTAGTATATGCCGGCATCAAATATAAAGCCAACTGGTGGACACAAGGCGACAGACCAGACCTAAACAATGGGGTGTACGGTACAGGTAAGGTATGGACAAGCCAGGGTGCCTGCAATTCCAGAACAGAATATGTGGATGAGACGGATCAAGCCAATGGTACACAAACATTATCGTTAGCGCCTAATCCAGTTGAACAATCATCTACCGTTCAACTGCACCTGGAAGCCAACGATCAGGTGCAAGTGTATACGCTGGATGCCATGGGTAGAAAAATCAATGACATCTACAGCGGTGAATTGTCTTCCGGTACACATTCCTTCTCACTGGATGCGTCCACCATGGCTCCCGGAATGTATTACCTCATCCTGAAAGGCCAACACGGTACGGTGACGAGTAAGTTTATCAAAAACTAAGTTTAATTTGTAGAGTAAGCTACCCGATACTTTAGTTAAAAACAGAGCGGAGAAAGAGCAAGAGGAAATAAAAAAACTTTCGCACTCTTTCTTCGCTCCGTTTCTTTTTTCTTCTTATGACTGACTACTGATTACTTTATTTCAAACCGCACACCGCTCAGCTCTTCGCACAAAGCCAAAAACTTTTCCTGCAATACTACATCACCGGTTGCCGGAAGAAAAGGTTTTTCTTTTTGGTGGTGAAAATAACGACCACTGACCAATGCCCCTGCATCAGTACTGGTAGCGAGCCATACCTGTGTCTCTGCGCCTTTTAGCAAATCATCCGGTGCATTGTCACCACCCATTTTTGTTGGTACCCAACCGGGATGAACCGAATTGGAATACACACTTGGCCATCTCCTGCTCACGGCATTCGATAAAAGCAAAACATGCGCTTTGGAATCGGGGTAACTTGGAGAAGCATGGGAACGCAGGCTATCTGCTGTCAAACCGATAAGGCTTGCATCTCCCTGTACATGCAGGTCTGAACTGATGTAGATCAAACGTTGAGGTTTGTGAATCAAACACGTGAGGATATAAGGAGCAAGACTATTGACGGCAAAGACCATAGGCAGCCCGTCTACCGTGCGATCGGAGCTTACCTTATAATCACCCGCATTGTGAATGATGGCATCGAAATGTCCTAGCACATTGACATCCGCAGCCAGTCTTTTTGTTTCTTCTATGCTGGACAAATCGGCAACCAATGCTTTTTCTGCACCCGGTGCTTGAGCCAACGCTTGCCTGGCACGTTCTGCGTTACGCGCATGTAACACCACCTGATGTCCTTGTTCGATCAATAACTTTGCAGCCAGTTGTCCCAATCCATCGGCTGAGCCGGTAATAAATATCCTTGCCATACGGTTGTCTTATAATTGTCTTGACGCAATGACTGATATGTCTTCTTGTCAATAATAACAATTTTTCTCTTTTTGTTTCACACAACTTTCAACCTTCCGTGCCGTTCCACTGTGAGCATAAAACAAACCACCCCTTTTATGATAATAATCGTGTACTATTTTTCCCCTAATAGGATCAGAAATGTTATCGATAGGACGGATTCTCCAAGGCATGATCTTTGGCATTCACCAATCATTCAACTTAAACTTTATAACCATGAAAAAAAGTAATTTATTCGTGATGCTATGCATCATTGGATCTTTAGGCTTACTTGGCTTTACCAGATCTAGCTCCGATGCAGAAGCAAGCAATGCTACAACCAGTAGCACAAAATCTACCGGTACAACCAGCAACAAAAGCACATCATCCAGTACTTCTTCAACCGGCAGTACCAGTAGAACAACTTCTAGTACTACAGGCTCAACAGGTAGCACAACAAGTACTACAGGTACATCAGGTACAACAACCGGAAGCGGTGGATCAACCGGAGGAACAGGGTCTGGTTCAACTGGAATGTAAGAAGCACAAAGAATTGAAATGAAACAAAAGGATGATCTATTTCTACCGATAATGAATGGATAATGGATTTTTACTCCTAGCTTTGGGAAGCCCTATTATTCCATTACAAAATCATCACATACATTATGAATAAAAACGGACCGGTAGTAATCATTGAAGACGATGAAGACGATCAATTAATGTTGAATGACATATTCAAAACACTCAATTATAAAAATAAGATTCTCTTTTTCAAAGACGGCAATCATGCACTCGCCTACCTTAACGAAACGGAGATTGCTCCCTTTCTTATTTTGTCAGATGTGAACATGCCTAAGATTAACGGCTTTGAATTAAGAAACAAAGTGTATACCGATAAGCAACTCCATTTGAAATGTATTCCTTATTTGTTCTTCACTACCCATTCTAATAAAGAAGCTGTGATCGACGCATACAATTTAGTGGTTCAGGGATTTTTTGTAAAACCGAACAGTTATGAAAAAATGGAAAACACCATTCGAAAAATCATGGAGTACTGGAACGAATGCATTGCACCAAGTGAATTTGATCATTGATATCGCATGGTACTCAGGTTTGATCTTGGCGTCTCGACAATATCCGTTGGAATAAAACGACCGATCAACCTATATATTGCACGTTGTTAATCCATCGCTTGTTGGCATCCCGCCAACAAGAAGTAAACTTATACTTGATGTTGTATGCTGTAGTAAAGCCCTTCAGTTGTTACAGCTGAAGGGCTTTCTAGTTTTTAGCAGGGCAATTTTTTATAGAGATAAACCAATCGTCACTTCAACGCTGTGCTCTAATCCATCGTCGAGTAGTAAAATTTTATTTCCTTTTCCTTCTGCAGTGCCCGTCTTCCAATAGGATTCAGTGGCATAGCTCAATTGAAATACCGTGATGTGGTACATGGATTTCCCATAACGATAATCGATGGTCACCGAATGCCAGTCCATCGGAAAGCAAGGGGTAAGCACGAGAAGATCCTTTTGCAATTCCATACCCAACAGTGAACCAATGATGAACTGGTACATCCAGCCGGAAGAACCTGTGTACCAGGTCCAGCCACCTCTGCCCTGGTGTGAAGTGTTGGCATAGACATCAGCAGCCATCACATAGGGTTCTACTTTGTAGATCTTACTGGATGCTTCATCTGACGAATGACTCAGCGGTTGCACCATGCTGAACAGTTCCCATACTTTTTCACGTTCACCCAAAGCCGCAAAGGCCATCAGTGCCCAGATGGCTGCATGCGAATACTGTCCGCCGTTTTCACGTACACCCGGTACGTAACCCTTGATATAACCGGGATTGAGACCGTCTACATTAAAAGGTGGATCAAGCAATTGAATCAATCGCAGGTCTCTTCGTACTAAATATTTATCCAGAGAAGCCATGGCAATGGTGCGTCGTTCCTGGCTTCCTGCGCCAGATAATACCGACCAACTCTGTGCAATGGCATCGATGCGGCACTCGGTATTGTCTTTAGAACCCAATGGTGTACCGTCGTCAAAGTAGGCACGCTTGTACCATTCTCCATCCCAGCTGGAAGCCTCTATATTCGATTGCAGCGTAGCGGCTTCTTTTTGACAGCGTTCCGCAAAGACCAAGTCTTGATGTGACGTTGCTACTTTTTCAAAATGTACCAACACATCGTACAGGAAGAATGCCAACCATACACTCTCGCCACGTCCTTTATTGCCCACCTGATCCATGCCGTCGTTCCAATCGCCCGAACCGATGAGTGGTAAGCCGTGTTCTCCGAAATGCAAACTGTGTGTGATGGCACGTACACAATGTTCGTACAAACTCGCGCTGCTATTTCCACTGACAGGAAGATCATACAAGGAATCTTCTTCGTGATTCAACAGACGACTCTCTAAGAAACCCACTGCTGTGTTTAAAATCTCCGCATCACCTGTTACACTCACGTAACGGCAGGTCACGAAAGGCAACCAGAGCATGTCATCGGAACATCGCGTACGTACACCGCGTCCTTCCGGCGGATGCCACCAGTGTTGTACATCCCCTTCTACAAATTGTCGCGAAGCACTCAATAGAATTTGTTGACGGGCAATGGCCGGTTGTGTTTGCAACAGAGCCAATACGTCCTGCAACTGATCCCTGAAACCAAAGGCACCACCTGATTGGTAGAAGCCACTGCGCGCAAAGATCCGGCAAGCAATGTTCTGATAGGTGAGCCAGCCGTTGGCCAGTGTATTCAGCGCCTCATCAGGTGTATGTACTTGCACTGTACTCACCATGTTGTTCCAATACTCTTTTACCTTTTCCAACGATTGTGTGACAGCTTCCGGATGCGAGAACTTGAAGATCAAGGCGTGTGCCGATTGTGAGTTTTCTTCGTTCCCCATTTGGAAGACGATTTGCTTTTCTTCACCGTCCAATAAATCAAACTTCACCTGCAAGGCTGCACAGGTGTCCATGCCGGCGCCAATTCTACCCGACAGTTTCTTGCGGTAAAGTGCTTGCGGATGTTTGAGATTTTTATTTCTACCGATAAATTCTGACCGGTCTGTGGTAAAACTTTGTTTGGCACCGTCTACTTTAAAGAAGGTGACACGCTCTGCAAAGGCTTGATGGTAGCGGTTTCTAAACAACAAGGCATTGCTGTTGCTGTTGTATTCGGAAAGAATATGCATGTTCGTTTTAGAACGCACATCTCCCAATACAATTTCTGAAAATCCGGTGGCAGAAAAACTGCGTTCCCTACCCGATTGATTTTTTATAGTCAACACCACAAATTTGATGGGCAGGTCCTTGTCTACGAAAACGGTCATCTCGGAAAAGACTCCTTGTTCCTCGTGTTCAAATGTACTGTAACCAAAGCCATGTGTTGTTATATAAGGAGAAGTACCAATGGCAGGGAATGGTGAAGGCGACCAGAATATACCGGTCTCTTCGTCTCGCAAATAAAATGCCTCTCCTCCTACATCGCTCACCGGATCATTACTCCAGGGTGTGATGCGGTACTCGTGTGCATTGATGGCCCAGGTATAAGCAGAACCACTTTCTGAAACCACCGTACCGAAATCAGGATTGGCAATGACATTCACCCAGGGTGCAGGCGTTGTGCGGAGGTGATCCGTTTTTATTTTATAGGCTTTTCCATCCGGCGTAAAGCCACCGGTGCCATTGAAGAACAAAAGGTCAACGGGTAGATCCAATGTACTTGGCACATGATCCATGGATAAGGATTTAATTTCCAATAGAGGCGGTAATGCTTTTTCTGTGTAATGGCGATTGACTTGTTCGGCCAGCGTTCCTTTGTTGTCGTGAATGATGACACGCGCTACACTTTCAAACAGGATACGGTCTTCCGAAGACAATTGATCAGCAGACTTCACGAAAATAGTGCCCGGCTTATTGTGCACCGGATTGTTGCTGTTGCTGGCTTCCGAGGTGATGAGTCCCAGGATCTGGTCTTGCAACAACTGACGGTAAGAGCCATAATCTTCGTTCCATATCACCAGATCAACCGCCAAACCTTTCAGTCTCCAGTAGGCATGAGCCTGTATCATCTGTTTCACCAAATCCATGCTTTCTGTATCGTAGACATGCAACAACACAATCGGTATATCTCCGGATACCGAATGACTCCACAAGCCTGACTGGCCGCGGACATTCGATTGTATCACCGAAGCTTCAGCACGCAGGTCGGGGTTATTGTAAATGATAGAAGAAGCCAGACGATCGTACAATTGTGCATCCGCTTCCGTCGCGTTGATCTGTCGCAACAAGACTTGATTGTGTGTCCAGGAAAGTTCGAAGGCACGACTCTTCAAATGTTGGTCTCTATACTTATGCATGAGTCCTTCGCAGGCTTCTTTCGTTTCACTGATGCCATAGATCAAATCGATGGTGGCCGTTTGATTGGGCTTGATCGTGATGCGGTAACGAATGGCCAAAATAGGATCCAGCACGGAACCTTGATTTCCAGAGAGCGCTGCCACATCCATCGCTTGCGGATGAGCGAGTGTTCTTCCTCTTCCGATGAATTGCATGCGATCTGTCTCATAAGAAATGTCTTCCACTGTTGCTCCACGCACTTCCATCAGGTGAAACATCCAGGGTGGTATTTCATCACCCGAGCGGGCACGGCGCGTGCAGTAAATGGCTTTGTATTCCGGCACCACTTCGGTTTGTACAAACAGGTTGCTGAAGGCAGGATGTGCTTCATCAGAGGCCTGGCTGGCCATCACGACTTCCGCATAACTGGTCACTTCTATTATTTTCACTGACGCGGTACGGTTCGTCAATTTGATCTTTCTCATTTCTGTATCGTCTTCCGGAGAAATGACGATTTCAGTGTGCGTGTCTATGCCATGATCGTGTCGGCGAAATTCTACGTGTCCCTGAGAAAAAATGGCTTCGTAATTTTTGGCAGCCTGCAAGGTAGGTTGGTACGTATTAGACCAGAAGTTTCCACTCGTCACATCCTTGATGTAACAGAAACTTCCGCGATCGTCTTTCGTGGCATCTTCTCTCCAGCGTGTCACGGAAATATCTTTCCAACGGCTGTATCCAGCTCCTGCATTCGTAATCATCACCTGGTAGCGACCGTTGCTCAACAGTTGTACTTCCGGCAATACAGTATGCGGTGTACTGATTCTTCGCACTTGTAAATCCGCTTCGTTGGTATGTGTCTCTACCAAATCTGCCGTGTGTGCATAAAAGAGTGTGGCTCTTGGTATACGTTCCTGCAACAATAAGAGTGTGGCCTGAAAACGCAGTTCAGCTACAAAGCGTTGCTGCATGGGTTTGTTCAACAAGACATATCCCAAAGAAAGGAACCCCATGCCTTGGTGATGCACCATGTAAGAACTGATGGTACTGAATGATTTGCCTCTTGGCAAACGACTCGTTGTATAATCGATGGCTTCGTAAAAACCATACTCTCCTTCAAATCCCTCGGAAGACAAGACCTGCAGGTTGTCACAGGCTTTAGCAGGTGCTACCATCAAGGCCATCATAGACGCATAGGGTGCAATCACCAGGTCTTCTTCCAATCCACGTTTCAATCCGAGTCCCGGTACACCAAAGGCCCGGTACTGGTAGTTGAGGTTGGCATCTATGGCATTGTATCCCGATTCTGAAATCCCCCAGGGCACGCCGCGCTGCGTAGCATATTCAATTTGTCTTTTGACGGTGGCTTTACTCGTTTGATGCAACAACGTGTTTTCATAAGAAGGCATGATCAGTTGCGGCATCAGGTATTCAAACATGGATCCACTCCAGGACAATAAGATCGGATCGCCGGAAGACTTCGTCAAAAGGCGTCCTAAAGCAAACCAACTTTCCTGAGGCAATTTCCCTTGTGCGATGGCCACGAAAATTCCTAAGCGTGCTTCTGAGGCCAGCAAGTCATAAAAGCTGTTGTCATTTCTCTGCTCGTCTACATTGAAGCCTATGCGCAGAAGACCGGTGGACTTGACGTACAGAAAATCGTATTGAATATCGCTGATCTGTTCACATTGTGCAGCGAGTTTTTCCAGGAGCGTCAAGCGTTCTGTTGCCACACTGTTGGCCTTTATAAAACAAGCATGTGCAGCAGTCAACCATTCTTTTTCTTCTGTTGTATTATTTTCTTCTTCCAGTTGATGGATGTGCGCAATGAACTGTACGATCTTTTCTGGTAAATTTTGAAACGTAGGAATTTTATCTGCTTTAGACAGTAATTCGGTAAAACGTTCCGGCATGAGACCTAATTCAAGCCATGGACATACCTGCATCAACTCCTTGCGCTGCGCCTGCACTTGATGCGCCAGCTTCTTGATCCATTTATAAAAGGAAGTATCTTGTTCCGCATGAAACGATGTTAATTCTATGGTCAATACCACCAATTCATCCAGGTACTTTTTCACACTGCTCAACAGGTGATGTTCATCATGGACAGCGGCATTCAACAAGGCCTGTATATTTTCTATTTTGTTGGTGTGTTCGCCTTTGGAAAGATCCGATACGATGCTTGCTGTTGTGCTTAAGCCTTCGAAGAGGCGTGCCGAGAATACAGGTTGTACCGGCAAGGATAAAAGACCTTGTCGCAAGGTCAGTACATGTCCCGCCAGGTTGCCACTGTCTACAGTAGAAACATAACGGGGATGCAAAGGCGACAGCGATAAGGTATCGTACCAGTTATAAAAATGCCCCTGGTACCTTTCCAGTTTCATCATGCTCTGCAACGTTTCATCGCAACGCGATAGCAATTCACAACCATTGATGTAACCAAAATCATAAGCCGTTAAATTGGCGAGCAACGTGAGGCCCATGTTCGTGGGGGATGTACGGTGTGCGATGACAGCAATGGGATGTTCCTGGAAATTATCAGGTGGCAACCAGTTTTCTTCTGCTGTCACAAATTGTTCAAAGAACGACCAGGTTCTTCTCGCAGATTGATGAAGAAATAAGGTTTGATCTTCCGGCAAAGATAAATCTTCCGGAGCTTCCGGTATGCTCAATCGCCAGGCCATAGCAGGCGCCAGCAACCACAAGATCAACATGGGTGAAGCTACACTCAGTGCGAGTGGATGCGAGTAAGCCAACCATGCGGTAAAGATCACACCCAGCAAAGGCGACATCCACATGGTGCTGTACGCGTACCATAGTGCATGTACACCAGGCACAGAAGCACCAGAGGGTGTCCACTGCAATAATTTTTTATGCGATACCATCATGCGCCAATTGGCTCGACCAATGGCATCGACATTTCTATACGCTTCAAAAGGCAGTACCGCTATACCGAATACAAAACGAATGAGTACATCACGAACAGAAATACCCACTTCTGAAAAGTGAGCCTTCAAGGTCAGGTCAATGGGCTTGTGCAGCAATTGCCAAGCGGCCGCTGCCATAACCGGCAATAAAATAATAAACGTGACAGTCAATGTCCAAAACCAAGGAAAAGGCAATACCGACCATCCCATGACAAGCAACAACACCAACGAGATCGGCAACAAACTTCTTCGGATGTTATCAAAAATTTTCCAACGAGAGAGTGCTGACAATTTATTGTGAATCAGTTTTCCGTTGCCTCCTGTAATGAAAGGCAACATCCAGGCCGCGATCTGCCAGTCGCCGCGTATCCATCGGTGATGGCGCTTGATGTCGGTGGCATATTGTGCAGGGCTATCTTCGTACAATAATACATCACTTACCAAACCCGAACGCGTATAACAACCTTCGAGCAAATCATGACTCAGGATACGATTCTCCTGGAAGATGCCATTGACACTTTGTTCAAAAACATCTACATCGTAAATACCTTTACCGATGAATGAACCTTCTCCAAACAAATCCTGGTAAACATCCGATGAAAGTCTGGTGTAAGGATCAATACCGGACACATTGCCTTGCATACGCAGGTACAAAGAGGCAGCAGACTTTGGAATACCTGATGCCACACGGGGTTGCAGGATACCGTAACCATCGGTGACGCGTTTTAACTCTTCATTGTAAATGGCACGATTCAAAGGATGCGCCATGGTAGCGATAAATTTCCACGCCGCTTCTCTCGGAAGTTGCGTATCGGAATCCAGCGTAATCACATACTTGATATCTCGTAATATGGTATGATCACCTGTTACCAAAGAAAATTCTTTTTTACTTCGATCTCGCAGCAAGGCATTCAGCGCCGATAACTTTCCCCGCTTGCGTTCATACCCCATCCATTGTTCTTCTTCCATGTTCCATGTTCTCGGACGATGAAAGAGAAAGAAAATATCTTCTTCGTTTTGTTTGTACTGTCGATTCAAGGACAGGATACGATCGCTTGCCAGGTCCAGTAATTCCTGATCTTCTGGCAGGTGTTCCAAATGAGCATCTGTAAAATCTGTCAGTAAACCGAAATGCAAATGTTCTTCTTTATTCGCCAGGAAACGAATCTCTAAAGCCTCGATCAATTCATCGATGTAGGCTTTACTGGAAAGCATAGTGGGCACTACCACCAGCGTGCGACAGGCAGAAGGAATGCCTTTGGAGAAATCCATGCGTGGCAATAAAGTCGGACGAACCAACAGTGTGGCCAGCCAATTCACCAAAGGAATGGCCAGTTGAGCCGCACCGGAAACAGAGAGCAATGCCACAAAGGTCAACATCAATGCGCTGTGCTGACCGTAATAATAAGCGAGGTAACTCATGCCTCCCGCCACAGACAAGGTGAAGAACAGAATAGCCAACAAATACAGCAGCACTGGCACTCGTGCCGCAACACGTACTATTTTATGCCTCAACGAATATTTCCTCGCCGTGATCAGCTCCGTTTGCTGTAGTCCTTTATCGATGAGGAAATAACCTACATGTTGTTTTCTTTTTTCATCAGGGTTGGCGTCTACATGCTCCGTAGTCAACTGCAATACCTTATGTGCAACTTGTGTTTCTGATAGCTTAGACGCTTTGGAAATGCTTTCCACGACGTGACGGTACCTGTCGCGGGTAGCAAAATCCATTTTTGAATACGTGTCCATTGGATCTTGCCTCAAGACCTGCTCCACACTGCTGAGTGTTTCCACAAACTCACGCCAGTCTGTAGCGCCCAGCAGGCGAAGGGTTCCGATGCTGTTGCGTACCGACACCTGATCCGAAGCCTGCTTTTGATTTTCTTGTCTCACCAGTTCGTTGCTACCCAAACCCATGCCCGACAATTGTTGTTCCATCCAGCTTAGTGGCAAAGCCAATGCGGGTCCTTTACCTTGGAGCTTGCGTGTAAAACCTGCCACAAAAGGACTTTCAAGCAAAGGCTTGGAGCGTGCCATGTCGGCAATCGTTAAAATAAGATCGCCGGGATTATCTCTAACGATCGCCATCATCTTATCGGCCCAGTAATCGGCCAGGTTATGATCGATCATGTCCAATGCAATCTTACCTGACACACGACGTAAATTTTCAATCACTGCCAAACGCAACATGATGGGTATGGCCCATAGTTCACCCAAGGTAAGGAGCGTGAAATCCTGATAGGCCGCGATGAAGCTGTTGAGACTTTTTACATCTACTCTACCGTCGCTGTGAGAAATAATTTCTAGTACAATGTCGTATACACGAGGCATACCGCTTGAAATGCCATTCGCTAAACAAGGCAAACCTTCGCTGTATCCTTTAGGTAAATGTTTTCTGGCTATGACCACCTGCTCTTCGATCAGGTAAAAATTATCGAGTAACCATTCTGCACCCGGTGTAATGGTTTTGCCCGCACGAATGCTTTCGACTAATAAATTGCGAGCCTCCAGCAAAGTCTTCTCGTTATCATCCAATCTTTTCAGCAATTGATCTGAGGCACGGTGCTTGAGCAGTTTGTGTGATCGGGCCACCACTCTGCCGTGCAGTTCCATTTGATCGGAGTTGTAAAGCTCAGAGCGAAAAGGTTCTTCGTTGTTGTAATTGCGAATCGCATGACCTTTGACAAAGTAAATGCGCAAACGCGATAAGATATCTAAAACAGTATGGGTAGTGGCCTTCATAGAATAAAGAATAGAATGGCTTCGGCAGAGAAAAAGAATCAAGTACAATCAACTGCTGTTGTTGTACAATTTTTCGATTTAGGAGAAAGAGCCAGTGAGGATATGCTGTGGTAAAAATAGGATGACAACTTGTTGGACAAACAGTGTCAACTATAGTATGCATCATTCAGGATGGTCATCCTGCTTGTCGTCTCGTTAATGAATCGAATGAAGGTAACGATAATACAGGGATAATCAATACCTCCTAAAAATAGCAGGACGTTCTTTCCTACCAAATATCTTCTGAGGACAGGTGCGGGTTCTTATTTGGAAAATTCAATTGAAAATAATGATCAAAGGAAGATACATCAAAGAGATCTGTACTGATGAGATCAAACACCGTGATCTTATCTCCTTGTTCTATCGTATCTCTCAAAGACAACATATAGTCCTGAAACAATTCATTCTCAAAGTCGTTGTATTTTCTGGTGATCTCTTTCGCCAACATGGTCTTAGGCATCACTTTCTGCAAATCAAAACTTCTGATCACTCGCCCACGCTTATCAATTTCTATCACCCAATCACCTGCTGTATTTCTTAAACTTTTCACTAAGCCGTCAAAAGCATCTGCTGTTTCCGATGCGAATCGTACGGCTTCCAATCCACCAGGTAATAGAGCCAATTCGTCATATATTTTATGAGCAGCAAACTTCACTTTTATCATGCGGTGGTTATCTAACATCTCCTTTGTTTTCATCAAGAACAACTTAATATCCTGTACTTCCTAATTATACAGTTATACAGATATCCATGAAGCATGACAAGGAGGGCACTATAATTGAGCGCTATCAAGAGATGAAATCAGCACAAAAAAAAAGATCGCCTACCTGAATACCCCTTTGATTTTTACAAAGTCGGCAGATGCGACTATAAAGAGCTGCTCACTCGTTCAAAGCATGATTACTGGATTCCATTTATCCTATTCTTCTTATTTAAAACAGGGTTCATTCGATCCTAATTATTCATGGCATGATATTAAATGCAAACGTTCGCTCATTTATTGCTCAACATGAGACTTAACCATAACAACCCTTTCTTCATCACCTGATCATCCACTTATCTACTAAAAAGAATACCATTATGAAAACAGTCAATCAATTAGGCATCTGGATGGATCATGCCAATGCATACTTTATCGATCCTTCAAAAGAAGTAACAGAACCGAATACCATTGCCTCTACCTTTACTCATGAGGAAAAGGAAGAAAGCTTAAGCAGAAGTGAACGGCTCATGCACAACAAAGAGAATCAGCAGCAAGCAGAGTATTATAAAGAAATTGGCGAGGTCATTAAAAAGTACGATGAAATCATTTTGTTTGGCCCCACAACAGCAAAGTCCGAACTGTACAACGTATTGAATGCAGATCATCATTTCAATCACATCAAAATTACGTGTAAGCAAGCAGGTAAACTGACACATCATGAGCAACAAATGTATGTCAAAGAATATTTCTCTCTGCATTAGTTAAGTCGTTAACCATTCCAACACATATCAACCCATTGCGCTATTATGTCTAACTCCCTTCAACTCCTCTGGCTCTTTGTGCTGGCCATTCCAATCGCCTGCGTATCATGGACCGTCACGCACGAAGAAGTGTTCAAAGAACCAAGACAATACTGCATCAATAAAAGTCAGGTAAGCAAAACATTGATCAAGAGAAAGTTTTTTTATCTTTTTACTTGTGAATATTGTTTCAGTCATTACGTAACCTTTGCATTTCTTCTGCTCACCGGCTATCAATTGTTGCTTTCTGATTGGCGTGGTTATATCATAGCCGGTTTTTCACTGGTATGGGTGGCCAATGTATACATGAGTTTATTCGGCCTTATTCGCCAGGATATTGTCAAGGAAAAAGCAGAGATAAAAAAACTGGAAGATGATCATAACAAGCCTACCCTATTAGATTAATCCTACTAGAAAAAACTATGAAAAACGAAACCAAATGGTCTATCGATCAAGCGCACAGTGAAATCAGTTTTAGCATTCGGCATCTAATGATTGCACATGTAAAAGGTATTTTCAGAAATTTCAATGCTTCTATTTATACTAATGCCAAAGATTTTGCAACAACAGAAATTGACATTTACATCGATGCATCCTCTATCTACACAGGCGATAGAAGTCGTGACGAACATTTAAAAGGAGCTGACTTTTTTGATGTAAAACACTACAAACAAATATCATTTACATCCAAAACCATTGGAAAACCGGATGCCAGCGGTAATTGTGAATTATGGGGAGAGCTAACCATAAAAGGCATCACAAAAAAAATACAATTACAAGTAAAGCTTGGAGGGATGTTAAAAGATCCTTCAGGAAAAGAGAAAGCTGGATTTGAAGTCACCGGAAAAATCAACCGCACCGAATGGGGATTGGTATGGAATACGACACTTGAAAACGGAGGTTTAATGATCAGTGAAGACATACACATTTCATGTGATATACAACTCAATTATATCGGCATCAATGACCTGAGCATAAAAATGCACGCGAATGAATAAGTACAAGTTATGGAACACAACAACGCACTGAATGAATTCATACAGGCAACCGTTTTTATGATGTACAGCCATTGTACTCATCAGTGCTATTTTACTACATCTCGTCCATTGAAGTAACAAACAATAAATCAATTTCACTTAAACTAAAAAAACATGTACGAAGGTTATCACGTTTGGGGAATGCATTTGATCTGGTGGTTCATCTGGGGTTTTATGCTGATGTGGATATTCACGATGCCCTATGCTATACCAGGCCAAAGGTGGCAAAGGAATTCGGCACTTGACCTATTGCAAAAACGTTTTGCTGCAGGTGAAATTTCTGCTGATGAATATCGGGAAAGAAAAAAAGTATTGCAATAAGTAGAAAATCCGTTCGGTTTCAATCATCGTTCATACATTAAAAAAAGCCTTCCTTTAGGATGATATATATCATTATTAAAGAAGGCTTTTATCATTTCATGACGCCAATCAATACGATACTTTTGAAGAACATAAGCGTAGAACAACACGACTCTAATTATGAAAAACAAAATCGTTTTCATCCGACAAATTTCATTACTGATTTTGATCATCTTCTTATTCAGTGCAGGGGCCTTTGTTAAAAACAGTTATAGTCTTTCGAAAGATTATATCATTACCATTCACGGTGATTCCAATTTACACGATTGGGTAGAAAAAGTAGAACAGGTTTCCGGTAACGCAACCGTTGAAAAAAACAGCGATGAAAGTTTTGACCTCACCGACATCAACATCAAACTGGTTGTCCACTCCATCAAAAGCGACATGGGTTCTGTCATGAATAACAATACCTACGAAGCATTAAAAGCGGATGCCAATCCAACCATTGTATTTACGCTACTGACTCCGGTAAAAGCCATTGTCAATTCTACTGCGAAGAAAATCATTGCAGTAAAAGGTAATCTCACCATCGCAGGTGTCACCAACACAGTCATCCTACCCGTCAATGTGAACATGCCAAATGATCAAACCTTGCACTTCGAAGGAGCGCAATTGATCAAAATGAGTGATTATAATATCAAGCCTCCTACTGCCCTGTTTGGAACATTAAAAACCGGCAACCAAATCACCCTGCACTTTAAAACAAACTTCATTGTCAATACTCCTTAATAGAAAAACTGTTCCGCATTTCCTGATTACCTAAACTTAAAACAACATGAATAAATTTCAAACGATACTCGCTATGCTACTGATATCGGGCTTATCCGCAGCGCAGTATGCTCCCATTCAATATTTCAGACCCAATGACCAGAGAGGAATAAATACGTACGAAACTACGAAGCAAGATACGGTAGTATATGATGGTGTTAAGATCAGAATTGGCGGAAACTTCACACAAGACTTTCAAAGTTTAAGTCATCAAAACAACGCCACTCCGGTATATGTGGCTGGTGTAAACAGCAATCAATTGATGGATATCACCAACGGCTTCAACCGCGCCATGGCAAACCTGAACATCGATGCACAATTATACGACGGTGTACGCCTGAACATGACCATGTATTTATCTTCCAGGCATCACGAGGAAACATGGGTGAAAGGTGGTTATATACAATTTGACAAACTTACTTTTCTTAAGAGTGCATTAGTAGATCGAATCATGAATAATTTCACCATCAAGGTCGGTGATTACGAAGTCGATTACGGTGATCAACATTTTAGAAGAAGCGACGGTGGCAATGCCATCTACAATCCTTTTGTAGAAAATTATATCATGGATGAATTTGCCACAGAAGTGGGTGGGGAAATATATTACCACCATAAAAGTGGTTTCATGGCCATGGCCGGAATCACCAACGGAGAATTAAATCCCACGGTAGTCACCTCTGCCAAGATCGACTCCGCAACGGGCAGGCCAAATGCTTATACTCCTGCCTACCATGGAAAGATAGGTTACGACAAACAAGTCAACGAAGATCTTAGGTTTCGACTAACAGGTTCCTTTTACATGAATAAAAGTTCAGCAGGAAATACCTTGTTCTTCGGCGACCGTACCGGTTCGCATTATTTCTATGCAATGGAAAACACGGCTGCTACATCTACAGACAATGCCTGGTCTGGAAGATACAATCCTCAATTCAGTGAACAGGTAAATACCTTTATGATCAATCCGTTCGTCAAATACAAAGGACTGGAATTCTTCGGAACTTATGAATTGGCGCAAGGAAGAACCATCACAGAAAAAAAGATGCGCAATGCTACACAATACGCCGCGGATTTGATTTATAGATTTCGTAAGGGAAAAGAAAATTTCTGGGTGGGTGTGCGCTACAATTCCTTAACCACTCAACTTACTGCCAACTCTAATAACATCACGATCGATCGCGCTGCTGCCTCTATAGGATGGTTTGCGACGAAGAACATCATGCTCAAGGGAGAATACGTCAATCAACACTATCAAAACTTCGCCCCCACAGACATACGATCAGGCGGTCAGTTCAGCGGTTTCATGGTAGAAGCTACGGTTGCTTTCTAAATCAATTGCCATTATTCACATTATATACAAACACATTTAATTCTACCACATCACACTTAAAATCGAAAAACATGTACGAAGGTTATCATTTCTTGGGAATGCATTTAATATGGTGGTTTGTCTGGAGTTTTATGTTGATGTGGTTGTTCATGATGCCTTATGCCATACCGGGACAACGATGGCAGAGAAGTCCAGCGTTGGATGTATTGCAAAAACGTTTCGCTTCAGGTGAAATATCTGTGGACGAATACCAGGAAAGAAAAAAAGTGTTATTAATAGGTTAAGTCCTATTTCAACCTCAAACTGTTGAAAAGATATCACGTTTCTGTTGGAACATGATATCTTTTTTCTGTCCGTGCACAATTCTCCACCTCCTAAAATCACTGCATAGAGAGCAGTCACAGTTATATCGAAAGATCAAAGTTGTTTTAATCTTCTTATAAAGAGGAACAAAAGCATTGTACACAGTTAATCAACGGTTGCTACTTAAATTTCACAAAAAAGTAAAAAAAGTAAATAGCAGGATATATAGTGTAAATTGCATGAAAGCTTTTCTTAATCTCTCTTAGGTATGGAAACACAAGACATTGTAAGCTCTTCAGTTCTTCCTTTAGCTATTCTTTTGGCAGATGACGATACAGACGATCATCATTTCTTTAGTAAGGTATTAGAAACTGTACCATACCATAGTGACCTGATCATTCTGGGAGACGGTGAAAAACTGATGAATTATCTTTTTCAGAACACGCACAACCTTCCCGATGTACTTTTTCTTGACCATAACATGCCACGTAAAAATGGTGCAGAGTGTCTGATAGAAATCAAGGCTCATCCCTTGTTGAAAAAACTACCTGTTATCATGTATTCCACCTACCTGCATGAAGACATAGCGGATGAGTTGTATGCAAACGGTGCACATTTTTACCTGCGCAAAACCGATCTTGCTGAGCTGAAAAAATCACTCCATGAAGTATTGCAAATGTTGGTTGAAAAAACTTTTGTGCGACCTTCCAGAACGTTGTTTGTACTTAGTCCCATTGAACTATAATTCTATCAAAACATTTTGTCATTCGTAACTTATGAAACCAAGTTCAACTGCTGGTAAAAAAATACCTCTTCATAAGTTCAAAAATAAAAAACCTATTTTCCCTATTGTCGCCATTGGCTCATCTACTGGCGGATTGGATGCAATGAGTCAATTGCTAAAAAATCTGTCTGCTAATACAGGCATGGCTTTTATTTATGTACAGCACCTCAGTCCTGATCATAAAAGTATTCTGACTTCTATTTTGGCAAAGCTGACGAAAATGAAAGTACAGCAAATAGAAAACATGGAACAAATGGAGCCCAACAATGTCTATGTCATTCCACATGACAAAGCCATCAAGGTCACTGACGGACATATTCAATTGCTTTCTCGCCGCAAAAATAGTTCTACCGATTTATCCATTGATCTACTCTTCTCTTCCTTAGCAGAAACACATCAGGAAAATGTAGTCGGCATTATTCTTTCCGGCAATGCGCACGATGGCACCATTGGGTTAAAAGCCATCAAAGCAGCAGGAGGAATAACATTTGCACAAGACCAGTCAGCGCAGGCTGGCAGTATGCCCGAATCTGCTATTGCATCAGGCGTAGTGGATTTTATCTTATCTCCAGCCGCTATGGCACGTAAGTTGGCACGACTGAATAAAGGTGGTTTGCTGGTCAGAAAAGAAAAAATACTTTCCCTCAAAACAATTGCTATCGAAGAACACCATACAGATTTAAAACTCATTTTTGAGTTGTTGCAAAAAAACACCGGTGTCGATTTCAGCCACTATAAGATGAACACCATCAATAGGCGCTTAAATAACAGGATGCTTCAAAGTGGTGTGAAGACAACGAAAGATTACGCAAAATTATTACTAAAAAAAAACAGTGAAATAAAACTTCTTTACAAGGACTTGTTGATCAATGTTACCAGTTTTTTTAGAGACACGGACATTTTTCTTTATTTAAAAAACGTCTTCTTCCCTATCTTACTAAAAAATAAAGGAGTCAATGAAACGCTGCGCATATGGATACCGGCCTGCTCCAGAGGAGAAGAGGCTTATTCCGTTGCCATGCTTCTTGTAGAATTGCAGGAAACAAAGAAAATAAAAATACCTGTTCAGATTTTTGCTACAGACCTCAGTGAGTCTTCCATCAAATATGCACGCAGTGGTATATACACTAAAAGCGATATGAAACCGGTCTCGGCCAAACGCATCAAACGTTTTTTTACAACCAAAGGCGATCAATTTCAGGTCGTGAAAGAATTGCGAGACATGTGCGTATTTGCGCCACACAATATTTTAAGTGATCCACCTTTTTTCCGCATGGATTTTATCAGTTGTCGCAACCTGCTCATTTATTTTGATGCTGCTGCACAGAAAAAAGCATTGGCCATTTTTCATTTTGCATTGAATGATCGTAAATACCTGATGTTAGGTAAAGCCGAAACCATAGGAACCGCCTCTCTGCTTTTCAATCAATTGAATAATAAATTCAAAATCTATGGCAGAAAGAAAAATATAGGTGTACGGAAAGTACCAGAACTCGCACCTCGCATGCCTAACAAAATGCTGTATGAAAAGAACATAAAATCAATCACCAAAAAACTATATGCTGTTCATGCCAAAGAATTGGATGGAGCCATTGATCATATTTTACTTTCCAGTTACATGCCGGCTTGTGCCATCATTAACAAAGACATGGAGATCATTCAATTCAGAGGCTCTACTTCTCTCTACCTTTCTCATACGTCTGGCAAGGCAAGTTTAAACATCCTGAAGATGATACGGCCAGAGTTTGCATTTGAATTGCGCAATGCTATCCATCAGGTCATTAAAACCAATCAACCCGTTCGTAAGTCAGGCATAGAAATCGCCAGTGACATGAGCGGATCAAACGATCAGCTCATGTCACTAGAAGTCTCTTCACTCAAGATCGAGTGGGACGAACCTTTGCTATTGGTTATTTTTAGTTTGCAGGAACAGGTGGAAACGTTTATAGAAAACGATAAGGCGAGAAAAAAGAATGCGACGCAGAAGGATCTCAAAATTAAAAAACTAACGACAGAATTAAATCAGGCACGGGCTGAAATACATGCTGTCATTGAACTACAGGAAGCCGCTTACGAAGAGTTGCAAGCTGCTAACGAAGAAATTGTTTCTACCAATGAAGAATTCCAAACCTTGAACGAAGAGTTGGAAACATCCAAAGAAGAAATAGAAGCCACCAACGAAGAATTGATCTCCAGCAATCAGGAATTAAAAGTACACAACGAACTACTCGAAGAATCTTATAATTATTCGCAAACCATCATCGCCACAATACATGAGCCCATGCTGGTACTGGACAGTAACCTGCGTGTGAAGTCTGCCAACAAATCCTTCTACAAAAAATTTCTGGTATCCCAAGAACACACAGAAGGAATGCACTTGTTTGAATTAGGAAATAAACAATGGGACATTCCTCAACTTCGGGAACTGCTCAAAGACAGTTTAAATAAAAATTATCAATTTGAAAATTTCGAAGTCACTCATGTATTCCCAAGGTTGGGCGAAAAAGTAATGCTGTTGAATGCCAGTCGTATCATTCAAAAAACACATCGCGAAAAATTAATTCTTCTGGCCATAAGAGACATTACGGAACGTGCTCATTATTATCTGAATGAAAAAGCACTACATAAAAAAGACATCGGTATCCACGAAGCCAATAACCTTGAATTAGAGAAAGCAGTAAGCAGCCGCACAAAGCAATTGCACAATCAAAACATTCAACTCGAAAATGCCAACAAGGACCTCCGGTCTTTCACCTATGTATCGAGCCATGATTTACAAGAACCTTTGCGCAAAATACAAAATTTTGTAGGTTGTCTAATGGATGAAGAAGAAGAAAACCTATCCGTTGAAGGGAAATTTTATTTGCGGAAGACACATGAAACGGCACAGCGAATGCAGGCGCTCATTGAGGATTTGTTGACTTATTCCAGGGCCACAAATACAGACCGCTTATTTGAAAGAATGAATTTGCAAGTGGTCATAGAAGAAGTAAAAAAAGAGTTTGAAGAAATACTAAAAACAAAGAAAGCCATTGTCAAAATAGGGAAGCTTTGTGAAGCATCGATCATTCATTTCCAATTTCGTCAGCTCTTTCAAAACCTATTGAGCAATTCATTGAAATTTTCCAAAACAGACGTGCCACCTCGCATCAGCATTGAAAGTAGAACAGCCAAAGGCAGCACACTGAATAATAAAAAATTAAATGCAAAAACAGATTATTGTCACATTATCTTTAAAGACAATGGGATAGGATTTGATCCTCAGTACAACGAGAAAATATTCGAAGTCTTTCAACACCTTCACAGCAGAGAAGCTTACAAAGGCAACGGTATGGGATTGGCTATTTGTAAACGTATTGTAGAAAACCACAACGGCATCATAATCGCTACGGGTATACCTGACAAAGGCGTAACATTCGAAATTTATATTCCAGTATAAGGAAAAACATCCCTGTTTTCTGAGAAAAAACTCACATCTTAACATTTCCTCTACCGGCACTGACATCGATCGGTGCCTTTTTTTATATGGTGTCTATTAGGAACATCTTTCTCTACAATTGACTGTAAGAGATAGAGGAAAAAAGTGCATACAAAGTACTTTCACGATCCATTCAAAAAGATCAAAAAACAAATTAATTCCATAACTTTCCAGCATGTCTCTACAAACGATCGCACAAATAGAAGCCTTCAATGCCGGCAGAATACCAGACCTGCTGCAATTGAAATACAAAAACATGCGGGAAGATGTGTTCAAATTCTATCGCGGTACTGCCCATTTGTTTTACCAACACTTGTCTCCTAAAGACATGCTGTACCAAAGTCCGTCTGTATGGATTTGCGGCGACCTGCATTTTGAAAACTTTGGAAGTTTCAAAGGTGACAATGGCTTGGTGTATTTTGACATCAACGATTTCGACCAGGCCATGCTGGCCCCCTGCTTTTTTGATGTAGCCAGGTTTTTGGTCAGCCTGAAACTCGTAACCGGATTATCCGACATCACGAAGAAAGACAGCGATGCCTTGTGTCGCCTATTTCTGCAAGTATACTGCGATACCCTGTTGACAGGAAATTCCAGATGGGTAGAAAAAGAAACAGCAAAAGCCGTGGTCAAAAAACTGTTGCGCCTGGTAGAGAAAAACAAAGTCATATCGGAGGAGTACAGTGAAAACGGCAATAGAAGAAAACTGGATTTTAGTCACGATAAAATCATCAAACCCACCAAAGAAGATAAAGCAGTCATTGCGCAAATCATTGACGGATGGAAAAAACAAAACAAATCCAAATCGGTGTACGAAGTTGTTGACATCGGCTATCACCTCAAAGGTACTGGAAGTTTGGGCGTAGGGCGTTACATTTTGCTGGTCAAAAAAATTGGTAACAATAAATTTAAACTGATCGATCTCAAAACGGCCAATCCTTCCTCCGCCATGTTGGCCGTAAAAAACAAACAACCCAAATGGCAAAGCGAAGCAGTACGCATCATTGAAATACAAAAACGTGTACAAGGCACGTCGCAGGCTTTGTTGGAAAGCATAGAATTGAACAAACGCTCCTACGTGTTGCGTGAATACCAATCCTGCGAAGATAAAATTGACTACAAATTATTAAAAGGCAAGATCAGCAATTTTGAAAACGTGATCACCACCATGGCACAAGTAACTGCCTGGGGCCAGCTGCAGAGCGGAGGAAGACAGGGATCAGCCATCACCGATGAGCTCATCGCCTTTGCTCAACAAAAAGACAAATGGGAAAAGAAGTTGTTAGCCTATACCGATCAATCGGTAAGAACTGTTTTACTTGATTACGATACGTACTGTAAAGCCTTTGATAAAGGACGTTTCAAATAGAGAAAGAGAAACAAAGCGAAGAGTAATCGTACTTTCTTTTTAACTCTGTTTCTGTTTATTCCTCCATACTATTGATAAAAAACTCATAGTCATCTTCTGTATACAGTTCGGGAGATCCTTCCGTGTGACTCAGCACCAAAACGGCTGTATTTTTATCACTGGCATATATCCTCACAATGTGGTTCTTATTAACAAGCTGTTCTTTGCCCTCTACGGTAACTTTGACGAATTGATTTTCCATACGATTGATTCTTTAGGTAGATATGACTGGCAGCGTCATAACATGCGTTGCCGATGACATAACGATCAGAAGCAAAAAACATTCCATTATGAACCAAGAAACAATTAATAAGTAATTTATACTAATCACTGTCCACTGACAGCTGATTACTCCTTACATAAAGCTCAACCTCTCCTCTTCAGATCCAGGTACTTCAGGTATTGACGAATGATCTCTTCGTCCAGGTTTTCTAAGTCATGATTCTTCTACAACGGTTATACATTCAGTTCTTCTTCAGAAAAAACACAAACATAAAACAGATTGAAACCTAAATCTTACTTTTTATTCGTATCATGAACAAAAGTAATTCTATAGAGAAACAGGAATACTTGAAGTACCTGAGCAATGACCATCACCATAGTTTATTGTTTTGCTGGAAAATAAGAACGGGGTTGCGCAAGGGCGTAGAACCCGAGCGCATCAGTCTTTTTTGCAACTGGTTTTTCAAGCATCATTTGCTGGCTCATTTTGAAATAGAGGAAAGCCTGGTGTTTCCCATTTTAGGGAATGACCATGAATTGGTTAGAAAAGCATTGGCGGATCATCGTAAAATCAAACGCTTGCTAGTACAAAAGGAAGACCTGATCAAATCACTGAACCTGCTGGAAGAAGTATTGGAAAAGCACATCCATTTTGAAGAACGCTCCCTGTTTCACGAAATACAAAAATGCGCAACCCTTGATCAAGGCAGAGAAATCTTACTCGCACATGCCAGAAAACAACTCCCGGTTTCTGATGCCAACTGGATGGATAAATTTTGGTAAACGTTTAATCAGAACTACAATCGCACTCTCTTACCGCTCTATTTCCCTTTCTCATAAAGAGCGTGAAAACAAAAAAGGGGTCTTAACTTGGTGTCAGGTCTTTCGACCTGACACTGTTATAATCACAACGTTCGTTGAACTCCCGTGTCAGATCGAAAGATCTGACACCAATGAAAAAAGGTCCTCCAAAACTGGAAGACCTTCTCACCTCGTATTTTATACTTTCCACTGATCATTTTACTCGTTGTTGACGTCCCACTAATAACTGGACGTTAGTAACACGTCCCGCACAAACACTTGTTGGCGAGACGCCAACAAGAAGACAATACTGATCACTGTCCACGGACAACTGATTACTGTTTTATCTTTTAAATGCCAACACGCTCACGCAACATTCCGGTTTGTCGATAAAAGAGAAGCGCAGGTAATAAATCCCCGTCGCGTTACATCGGTAGGCAATGGCCGGAAACACTTTGCCGGAAGCCTTGTCCTGATTGGTGGCAATTTCTTTTCGTTTGGAATCGTACAATGTCACGATGATGTTGTTCTGTGCCCCACCGCCGTTGCACATCACCAACATGTAATTGGTATCTTTGCTCAATACATAAGAGTATTCCAATTGATCACCTACCTGCGACATCTGGTAGGTCTTCAGGAAAGTATAACCGCTGCTGATTTTGGCCACACATTCATCTGTCTTACATTGTGCATGGCCCTTGAGCACTACAACCTGTAGCGCAACAAGTATCAATAAAGTATATATGTTTTTCATAATGGGATCGATATAGGGTGAAATAGATTAAGCGGTAAGTTTAGATCTTAGTTCATCAATGATCTTTACAATCTCATTGATCTGCTCTGTCGTCACGTTGATTTTGCTTTCGCTTTCGTCTACAATCATCAGCACGCCGTCTACTTCTTTCATCGTGGGTTCTTTGTAGATCGTCACGATTTCTATTTTATCGTATACGTTCTTTAACTTTTGCAATTCGGTATACAGGAAATCAATATTGGGTTGTTGTCTGTAATTATCCAACAACAGCATCAACTGACACAACACAATTTTTTGTTCGGCGATCTTTTCCTTGATCTCTGTTTTGTTTCCTTTTTTATACACTTCACAGGAAATGTGCAAGGCTTCTAGCCATCCGCCTGTCAGCATCAACACGCATTGATCGGAACGTTTTTGTTCGTAAAGGAAATTATTGATGTTCTCAAAATTAGTCGTCGTGATGTACAACAGCGAGTCGATGTTGTTGCTGTTGCTGGCCAGTCTTTTGATCGTGTTGAAATCATAGAACTGTCCCACGTTCAATTCATCTGCCAATGTTTTAATGGAAGACAAATAAGAAAGCGCATCGGTACTCTTATCGTAAATGTTGATATAACCCAGATCCGCTCCGTAAATACCGAGGTTCAGGGCTTTCTTGAAATTGGAATTGTATTTGGAATAGTTGTTCTCTGGATTCAGAATTTTACTGTCGTAGGGATTACCCGATTCTTTGATCAACATAGAAATTTCCAATGGAGAAGGAATAGACTTGATGATCTCTCCTATCGCTTCATCCGAAATCTTGCTGTATTTTTTGGAAGAAGAGTCGAGTGAACCGACCAGCAGATTTTCATCGGAGGTTTTACTCTCTGAGCTGCAGCCGGCAAACAGCGTGCAGGCAGCGAGCAAAGCAACCGGCCATATCAATAAAGTATTAACACGTTTCATAATTATGCAGTTTTAGTTTTAAAGACAAAGGAAGAAAATTTGAAGTCCATGAGTTTACGGAAGATATCCAGGTAAAGCACGACGAACATGAGGATGGATAGCGACCACACAAAGCAAATGTTAAAGAAGAACGTATCGAAATACTTCCCAGCGATTTGCTTGGTCGGAGAAAAGAAGTGTGTGCGATAAGACCAATCCCCCGGTAGTTTATCCGGATTAAAATACACCGGATCTGTTTTAGGAATGATGGACGTCTCCGTCATCACGTATTTCTTCGCTGCTTTTTTATTGCGCAACAAATCTTCTAACGATTCATTGTAATACTTATCGCGCATGGCGGCAAACAAGGTAGGCTTGTCCATCTCCAGCTTGAACAACAATTGTTCTTTGTGTTCGGAAGCATTGTTATAGATCTCGTGGTATTTATCTTCCAGTTGTTTCACCAAACGATCCATGACCGGCAAGTTTTTATAGGCATCGTTTGCGCCACACAGCCTTTCTATAGAATCAGCAGTTGACATGCCCAGTAGTTTTTTTCTCAGCTGCAATTCGTTTTTCACCAATAGCAAATCTGCTTTGAATGTTTGTATACCGGTAGACGATTCACGCATGCGAGTGATCTTGTCTCTCAACACGGGAATTACGTACACCATGTTGTAATTGGCCACGGCTTCCACGTGATCGTAATCGTAGAATAAACGTTGGTATTGGTTGTCTTTGAATTGTTTCACAGCGAGCGCTTCGAAGGCCCAACGCGAAGCCATCAGGTCCGCGACGATGGGTACTTTCTCGTCGTTGCCAAACCAATCGTTGATCTTGTCGAAGCTCAACATGGCTCCACTCAAAATCATTTGAGGAATCAATAACAAAGGAATAAGAATGTAAACAGTCACGGCTGATTCAAATCCCGAAGATACTAGCAGACCCAATACGTTGGACATGCAGGCACAGGTAAACAGCACCAGCCAGTAAGACAACGTCATGTCTTGGATGCCAAGGATAGAATTTCCGATCCACACAAACAGAAACATCTGTATAGCAGAAAAGAAAAACAGGATAGATATTTTGGAGCACAGGTAACTGAAGCGGCTGAGATTTAAGAAAGATTCTCTGCGCACAATTTTTCTGTCCTTGATGATTTCGTCTGCACTTAAACTTAACCCGATGAAGAGTGACACCACAATGCACATCAACAGGTAAGCGGGAATGTTATCGTTGTAACGGTACACATAAGATTTACCATCCGGTGTATTGTTGTAGCGTACGATAATGGCCAGTATGAAAGCCAGTAAAGGCGCTTCAAACAGGTTGACCAATAAATATTGTTTGTTGTTGAATTTAGATTTCAGGTCTCTGAAGGTGTACACCAGAAACTGCTTGATGCGGGAAGGTGTACTGAATTGTTTGATGGGCACATGCGTGAAGTCTTCCTTCAGTACTGCTTTTTGATGAACCAACGAAAAGTTGTACCACTCTTCCGGAGAAACTTTCCTGTTGGGTGTATAGTTTCCCAATTCATCGACTACTTTTTCTTCGATGATGTTGAATATTTGTTCCGGATTGACATTGCCGCATTTCGGACATTGTCCGTTGGCCGCGTCGATCTGATTAGACAATTGTTTGAAATAAGAAACTGCTTCTACCGGATTACCATTGAAGATCAAATAACCTCCGGTATCCAGGATAAGCATCTTGTCAAATATTTTATAGATGTCAGAAGAAGGCTGATGAATGACTACAAAGATCAAGGCACCTTTCTTAGACAACTCTTTCAACAGGTCCATGACGTTTTCTGAATCACGCGAAGATAAACCGGATGTAGGTTCATCGACAAATAATACCGCCGGCTCACGAATCAGTTCCAGCGCAATGTTCAGACGCTTGCGTTGTCCACCACTGATCTTTTTGTTCAGTGGATTTCCTACCGGTAAATCTTTGATGTGAAACAAACCCAGATCACTCAATAGTTTTTCCACCAATGCCGTGATCTCCTGTTTGGATCTGCCTTTGAAACAAAGCTGTGCATTGAAATATAAATTTTCAAACACGGTGAGTTCCTCGATCAGCAAATCATCTTGAGCGATATAACCCATCATGCCTTTGACACGGTTCATGTTCTCGTGCACATTCACCCCGTTGATCTTTACAGTACCGACACTGGGTTCTTCCAGTCCAGCCAATACGTTCAACAAGGTGGTCTTCCCTGCTCCACTAGCGCCCATGATACCGATCAGTCTTCCCGCTTCTTCAGAAATGTTGATGTCGCGCAATCCTATTTTCTGATTTTGGAATTTAAATCCCAATCCACTCACATTGAAAGACAAGGTGACTTTATTGGAATCTTTGATGAACGAAGACTGAATGTCGCTGTAGTAAAAACATTCGCCTTTCGCCAGTTTCAAAATACTGCCTTGCGAGAATAAGACCACTGCACCTGATTCCATCACGTATCCATTCAAGGAGGCTGTGTCAGTACCGCTATACTTGGCAAAGATCATGTCCGCACTCGGCACTTTCAAAAACTGAATGCTGCCGTGTAAATGCGTGGCTTGTATATGCTGCGCACCGTGTGCATCGTCTACGATTTCATTTTCATCAACGATCAGTAAATTATCATCGGCTAAATCATCCATGGTAAATTGCAGGATAAAGCGTTCGATCTGCTTGTACTCTACCGCAGGAATATTAAATTCCGAAGCCACGGTATCAATGATCTGCACACGCTGAGGGGTAAAGTTTCCATCGGAACGGATCAACTCCAACAATTCGATGAGTGCTACAATCTTCTGTTTGTATGAAAGTGTTTTGTTGATCTTTCTACAAATCCCCAAGGTCTTCACAGAATCTCTAACAGAAGTCAAGGAAGCTTTTCTCTCTGCATTGTCCGGAGTACTTCTGTTGTCGCCAACGAGTTCATCGTACAAATCAGAATATTTAACCACCAGGTCATGGCTCAGTTTTCTTTTGAAGGAGTGAATGACAAATTCTCTCTCCTTGTCCGTCACGCCCCCATCTTGCTTGGTGATGATGGCGTATAACTGAACCAGCGCTTTTAGTATTTCTTCACTCATGGGTATTTAGCTTATCGTACAATCAATACGTCTTGAATTCAAACGGTACTTCGATCAACTCAGCAAACTCTTCGCCTGCTTCCTGCATGTCATCGTCTCCGCTGAAATAATACCAGATGATCTTCACACCTTTCAATGCTTCTACTTTGTGCAATACATCCAACAATAGTTTAGACGAAGCGGTATTGAAGTACTCCAGTTTAATGTTCAGTTCTGTTACGGGATTTGGATTGGCTGCATACTCCGTCAACCATTGCAACACCGGATGATAAAACTCCGCAGCATCTTCAGGCAGAGATCTTCCAGCCAATTCAAATTTGTTGCCTTCTTTGTCTAATAGAATAGTCGGTGTATCTTCTGTTCCTACAATTTCAATCGCTTTCATAAAGTATTTATTTAAGGTTTTTAATTTTCGTTCGATCTGATGATTTTTGTTTTGAAAGAGAAGAATGAATTCTCATCGTTCACTGGTTCAAAATCAAAATCCAATTTCTGTCCGGATTTTCTGGCGATGTCTACAAAGCCCAATCCTGCTCCGCCTTTTTCCGACAACTCACTGTTCTTTATCAGTTCCTTGTACAATACTTTCAATCCTTCTTTATCCAGTCCATTGATTTGATCTAGTTTAGATTTCAAACCTTCCACGTTGGCGTTCAAAATATAATTTCCTGAAGTGATTTCGTAAGCGTCGTTTTCTTTACCGATCATGAAGATGGCTCTGCGCTCTTCCTCACGCTTCATGGCATCCGCATGCTTGCAAATGTTTTGCAGACACTCTACCATCACGTTGAATACTTTTCGTTTGATGTTCTGTTCTTCCCCTATGGAATCCAGATTTCTTTCTGCCATAGACAACACCGACTTCGTGATCTCCTGCGTGAACTCTCCTTCGTAGACCAGAATGAGGTTGTGCTCAGACATCGTTTTGTGAATCAAATAAACATGCTTCATTTTTTTTACGTTTTTCCGGTGAGCCGATATCCGCTGTATCTTTTGCACCAGGTGATGAATAAACCTGCGGCTTTTTAAAATTTAATTCCAATCAATAACACATCGTCCGTTTGCTTTCCACTGCCTTGCCATTCCTGGAAAGCCGTATTGAAAATACCGGAGAGTTCTTGCATGCTTACGTGTTGATTTTGCTCGATCAAATCTTTGATCTTTTGTGTACCAAACTTTCTTTTCTCCGGTCCGCCAAACTGATCCGGCAATCCATCCGAGAAAAAGAAAATAGATTCTCCTTTTTTGAAGTCGATTTTATAATTGGTAAACAAGGTTTGATTCTTGTACGTACCGCCACCAATGGCCCAACGGTTGCCTTTCAATTCCTCCAGCTTACCTTTGGACAAATAATACAACGGGCGATGTGCGCCGGCATATTCCAATACTTTTTTCTTCACATCTATTTTGCAGAAGGCCACATCCATTCCGTCTTTGATGTTGTCGTTGTTGCCGGATTTAATCAGCGTATGATTTACTTTCTCATCCAATATGTCAAGTATCTTTCCCGGATCTAAATCCGGATGTGTTTCTACAATGTTGTTCAATTGAAAATAACCAACCAACGATAACATGGCACCTGGCACGCCGTGTCCCGTGCAATCTACCGCAGCAATACACAGTGCTTGTTCAGTTACAGAGATCCATGGAAAATCACCGCTCACTACGTCTCTTGGTTTGTACAAGATGAACGATTCGGGAAAAGCATTTTGCAAAATGCCATTATCAGGAATGATTGCATTTTGTATACGCTTGGAATAATTGATGCTTTCGTTGATGCTTTTGTTCTTCTCTTTGATCTCCAGTTCAATCTGCTTGGCTTCTGTGATGTCGTGTGAGATGACCAAAATAGATTCCAAAATTTCTTCATTGAATTCAGGTATGGCATTAATTTGCATGATGCGCTTGCCAATCGGTGAGGTACAGGTGGCTTCCTGAGAGATCTTCTCTGCTTTCGCTACGACTTCTGTCCACACGTTTTTCCAGTTGGAAACAAAGTCACTGTGCATGACGGTCTCCTCCAATTGTTGATTGATGAAATCATTGGCTAAATGTCCGGTATAGGTTTCGATGACCGGATTCACATACGTGATCCTACCGTCCACGCTGATACGTGTGATCAGATCGGGACTGTTTTCAGACAAAGCCTGCATGTTACGTCTCATGCGCTCTTCCACTTCCGCTTTACGCTTCACCGTGATGTCGCGGCAATTGAATACCATACCGGCAACAGAAGATTCGGATAACATGTTTCTTCCGATTGCTTCCAACCAGATCCATTCTTCGTTTCTCAACTTGTAGCGGAACTGTAGATTAGCAATGACAGATGGATCTTTTACGATGTCGTCAAAAGCTTGTTTGAATTCCTCTGCATCGTCTTCATGTATATTGATGAGACCGTGCGCACCGATCAAGTCAGACGACTGGTAACCTAAAATACTTTCCAGAGAAGGACTCACATATTTGATCACAAACGATTCATCAAAAATGGTAATCACTTCCGACGCGTTCTCTAACAGTGATTGCATCTTTGTTTGTGCGCGCTTCACCTGTTCGATCTGATCTTCCAACTGTACGTTGCTGCGTTGCAATTCTTCCTGTGTAGCTTGCATCTCTTCTGCGTTCTGCCTCAACTCTTCCTGTTGGATCTGCAATTCAGAACTCATGCGCTTGGATTCTTCCAAATGCTTTTGTGTATTTTCACTGACCTGTATGTTGAAGATGGTTCGTGCAATGATAGGACCTGCTTCATCGATCAATTTCAATTCATTGGGAGAGAACGTATGCAGTCCGGCAAATTCCAATACACCGAATACTTTTTCATCTGTGATCAATGGACAAATGAAAATGCAGGAAGGCTTGATGTCACCGAGGATACCGGTGGTAATGGAGAAATAATCATCGGGTACTTCGGTGCGCAGTATCGCGGCCTGCTCAATAGCAGACTGTCCTACCAGACCTTCTCCGAAACGGAATACTTTGTCGATGTATTTTTTTCTATTGTAGGCATAGGCGGTTTGTAATTCAATGATACTTTTACCGGACTCATTGACACCCGTAATGTAAAAGGCTCCTTGTACGGCATTGATTTTCGCTACGAGAAATTTAACGATCTCTTCGCCCAACAAATCCAGTGATTGCGTCTCTCTTAAAATATCACCGATATCAGCGATACCGTTGATGACCCAGTTTCTTTCTTTCTCTCTGGTATCCGCTTCACGTAAGGACTTGGTCATTCCTAATAATGAATTTCTTAAAAGATCCTCATCACTCAAGGGACGAAACACCTGATTGAAATCTCCTTTTCCCACTTCCTGAGAATACTGCGCGGTTTGTTTCAAACTGTCCGCAATAGAGTTGATGCGCTCGCTGATGTCGCCGATCTCATCGTTGCTGGAGATGGATAATTTTTCAGGCAACATGCCTTGTTCCAAAAACTTCAAACTGTCGTTGATGGTCACGATGTTTCTTACAAAAGAAGAACAAGCGAGGTACACAAAAGCAATGGCTGTGCAAACCAATACTACTCCGATGACAACAGATTGCATGGTCAGGTCAGACAACAGCAGTAAACTGTTTGACGGTTTGGAGGTTGAAGGCAAGGCACTTTCCAGCGCGCTGTGTACAAGAAACAGTACCAGACCCACAACGATGGATAATAGCGTAATAGCAAGTAGAAGTATCTTATTTTTAATTTTAATTCTCATGATGCGTTGATTCGGTATAGTGAACGACTAGTACAGCAAGCTTGCAATCTTCGACA
Source organism: Chitinophagaceae bacterium (assembly GCA_028288365.1). Taxonomy (GTDB): domain Bacteria; phylum Bacteroidota; class Bacteroidia; order Cytophagales; family Cytophagaceae; genus JACMQM01. The sequence continues at coordinate 36,079 of JAQBNU010000084.1, forward strand.
TGTGATCGTGGATGAATTTTTGTATGCCCTTATCCTGTTTGCTGAAAAAGCAGAGCTCGATCGCTCCTGCCATTTCTTCTCCTGCCTTCACCGGAATGATCACCACAGACGTATTGGCACTTTGTCCAAGTCCGGAGAATACTTTGAAATTGGATTTAGGGATATCATTCAATTCCACTTTGCGGTCTTCTTTCACCGCTAAGCCTACCATACCGTCTGTTGTTTCAAACTCATAAGAGCCTGTTTCTTCATGAGGTATAAAAGCATAACTGGAATGCAGCGCCAGCCTAGGTTTCTTATCCTGGTTCAGGTACTTGTACAAAGCTCCTTGAGAAGCATTCAACCCGTTGCATAGCACACGCAGTATTTTGTCGGACTTGATGTTATTGGCTTCATCTGATTGATATACTTTATCCATTTTGGATACGATCGAAGAATAATCAATCACCTCCTGATCTTCTTCTGTACGTGATTCGGTAGCTTCTGCCCCCATCTGTTGTCTGCCTACGACCTTCTTCGCTTGTATGTAAGTAGACAGTGTGGCGATCAAGCCAAACAAGTAACTCGCTGCAATCAGTACCTCCTGATGCTTTCCAAAGTTCCTGATCATATTGCCGCTACGGTCTGTCCAGCAAATGATCGTTAATGCGATCCCCAATAAAAACCCGCCGAGTCCTGCGAGATGAAGAATGTTTTTGTACCTGATTAACATATCCGCTTGATTTATTTTTCTGATCTTATTGATATACAATTGTACGCAATGATTCCCTGCAGCAGTTAGTAGAAATGAGCAGGTGGTGATGATGGCTTATTAAGTGAGGGCGTGAGCGGTGAGCAGTAAGCAAAAAAAAAGCGGTCTTGCCCCTAAATCCCCTGAAGGGGACTTCACAGTATGGAGTATGGAGCGCGAGTATGGAGATAATGATTTCTCAATACTCACACTTCACACTCACTCTTCTCTTAAGTCCCCTTCAGGGGATTTAGGGGCAGGACTGACTGTATAACCCACGCCAGTTTAAGAGATGTGAGAAACAGAAAGAGAGCGAAGTCCTTCCGCTCTCTTTCTGTTTCTGCTTCTCACTCACACTCCATACTCACTACTGCAAAGGCCCGACGTGCTTGTGCAGCTTCCTGAAGAAGTCAATCAACTCTTCCACGCGCAGTACATGATCAATGGGAGTAATCGCCAAGGCCGCTCTGGGCATGGTGTCCATGACACATTCCGCAGGATCCTGCACAATGGTGAGTCCTTTGTAATCGGCTACGGCTTTCATACCCAAGGCACCGTCTTTATTGGCACCGGTGAGTAGAATACCGATCATTCTTTCCTTAAACACGTAAGCACTCGTTTCAAAGGTGATGTCAATGGCCGGTCTGGAATTGTTGATCATTTCTTCCGTTGATAAAGAAAACGTGTTACCCAGTTCAATGCTTAAGTGGTAATTGGACGGTGCTAAATAGACCTTGCCTTTTTTAATGGGATCTTTATCCTGCGGTTCCTCTATGGTCTTGATACTTTTTAGCGAAAGCGCTTCCACGAAGCCGCTTCGTATGTGCTTCAACCGATGCGACACAATGATGATGGGCAGTTGGAAATCTGCAGGAATAGTACTGAGTAATTTCACCAAGACCTGAAAGCTTCCGGCTGATCCTCCGATCACTACGGCTTTGTAGCGGTATTTAAAATCAAAATCTGCCATCTGTTAAGACCGGTTTTTTTTGAAAATTCTTTCTTCCACATTTAACGGTACAAACTTATTGGCCACCTCACACCACGAGATGGATTCCTTTGCACCGATAGCCAGCATGCCACCGTCAAAGAGGCAATCGGAAATCAATTTCAGTACATCGTTTTGTAAATTGTTATTGAAATAGATCAACACATTTCTGCACAAGACAAAATCGAACTTAGAGAAAGGAATGGCCTTTACCAGATCCACTTCTCGGAAGCTGATTTTTTCCAGCAACGTTTTATCGAAAGCATACAGGTCACCTTGCTTCGTGAAATATTTTTCAATGTCTGTGCTACCGCAATAACGTTCGTAGTTGTGCTTATGGATCTCCATGCTCTTGACAGGGATCTTTGCTTCTTTGGCTTTCACCAAAATACTTTTATCTATATCGGAAGCAACGATTTCTGTTCGGTGTAAAAGTCCCAACTCTTTCAATACGATCAACATAGAGAATACTTCCTCTCCAGAAGAACAACCGGCATGCCATATTTTAATCTTATCTCTCGAAGCAGCCATGGTGGTTAGCAAGCTGCGTGTGGATTTCCAGAACGAAGGATCGCGAAACATCTCTGTGACGTTCACGGTTATTTCGTGTAGGAAATCTTCTTTAGTAAAATTATTGTTATTTACTTTTTCGATCAGCGTTTCTACATTGATTTTATGCATATCCAGAATACGCAACAGACGGCGCTTATAGGAGGAAGAAGCATAATTAGAGAAATCGTATCCAAACTTTTCCCGTATGGCTTGGGTAATGTTCTTCAATTCTAAAATACTGATGTCTGTCATATGGAAATAGATAATGATGAATTTTACTTCTTCACCCTGCAAGGGATGGTAAGGACAAGAGACGACGGGGAACTCCTATCGATCTGCAATTCGGATTCAATGATCTCTGAACAAATTCTAATGATTCTGAAATTGAGGTAATGGTATCCGTTTTGTTCGATGACTTTAGCCGGTTGAAACAATACCCCTTCATTCAGGTATTCGATCACAGTGTCGGTTAAATAAGGCGTTTGAATTTTTATCTGTACATAACCGTCAAATAAAAAAAGCTCAATCGTATAGTTGCCTTTGAGGTCTTCTTTTAATGAATTGATGATTAATATTAGATTCTCCATTAGAATGCTGGACAGGAAAGGATTGCTGTAAAACAGAAACCCTTTTACATCCTGCACCGGAGAATAGGTAATATCCAGGCCGTAAATTTTACTCAGCTTATTGATACGATCGGAAAGTTCCGCGACAAACTCATCGATGTTGATGTAGCAAAATTCATATTCCTTTCTTTTGATCGATTCCCTCAGGTATTCCAATACCAGATCCAGTTTATCTGAAACATTCTCGATGAGATCCAAATATTTCATAAGGTCCGAAAAGTTTTCTTCACATTTGGCAGCCATCACCAAACCCTTGATGGTAGCCAGCGGACCGCGTATGTCATGGGCGCTGCGGTAGATCAACTCATTCAATTCAATGATGCGTTTATCCAGTCTGGTCTTTTCTTCCAGGGTATTGTTTCTGGACTTGACGATGATGATGATCTTTCCGTTGATGTCACTGATCAGTCCCAGAAAATAGCCAGACAACAAGACATCCACTTTATAACCAGCCTTGTCTTTCAGTGAACATTCGGTATGCACAAAATAGCCGTCATTGAGTAAAGACGTAAAATCTAAATTATGTTCCGGAAAAATCACCGACAGGGGTTTACCAAGGAGTTCTTTTTTCCCATAGCGAAGAAGGTCCAACACCGAAGCACTGATATCCGTGATGCGGTATTGAGTATCTGTGATAATAGAATCCAGAAAGATATGGATCAGGTTTCCCTCGATATCTTTATAGTGAATGATTGATTCCATAAACCTACCCTGTTTAGCGATGATCAAGTTTACGGATTAAATGGGCCTGATATTACCCTGAATTAGTAGGTGGGAAGAACGAACCAGTAACTGGGAAGAGTTCAAAAAAGTGAGGAAGGATGTTATGCTTTGAACAAAGTGACTTGCCCCTAAATCCCCTAAAGGGGACTTGAGCATGATCCATTTGAACTACAATAATTACAACACTTGTGTTTGTTTTTTTACTAATAAAGACTCTCGAAGGAAAGTCCCCTTCAGGGGATTTAGGGGTAAGACAGCATGGAGATTACTCGTTGTTGGCGTCCCGCCAACAACTGGACTGTAGTAACACGTCTCGTACAAACACTTATTGGCGGGACACCAACAAGAAAACTAGATAATCTTCGACGTAGACAACTTCGTCAAAAAGAACTCCTTCTTCCGTTTAGAAACATCCAGAGACTTGTCATTGCTGAGCACCACGTAGCCTCCATCGCCTTTTACATATTTCACAATCTCTCGCAGATTGATCAAAAAAGAATTGTGTATTCTGAAAAAATTATAATTGGTTAATAGGTCTTCGTATTCTTTCAACGTTTTAGAGACCACATATTTTTTACTGTCTCTCATGTGAAAAATGGTGTAGTTGCTGGATGCTTCACAGTACAAAATATCCTTAAAATTGATGAACATCAATCCTTCTGAAGTAGGCAAGACGAGCTTGAAATTATCCGAATTATCTACTTTGAAATTCTGAAACAGGAAATCTACTTTTTCCTTTAAATCGTTGTTGGAATATTTCTTTTCTGCCTTGGCAATGGAATTTTTTAAATCTTCAATATTGATGGGCTTTAGTAGGTAATCCAACGCGGAAAACTTGATGGCATCAATGGCATACTCCGAATAAGCAGTCGTGAAGATGACCTGAAAATCAATTTTAGGGCATTGATTTAAAAAATCAAAACCTGTTTCCTTGTTCATCCGAATGTCCAAAAACACAACATCAGGAGAAGAAGAAGTCACAGCATCCAACGCCTCGTCAACGGAGGAAGCCATCGCTACCACTTCTACGCCAGTGCAAAAGTCTTCAATGAGAATTTTAAGACTTTCACGACTTTTGTTTTCATCGTCTACAAGTAATGCTTTTAACATAATTTTTTAACTATCTTTAGAAGACAACAAGCTAAGATATAATTAAATTATTAATTATCAAATGGTTGAAATTACAAATAGCCGGAGATAATAAAAAACAGAAACGAACGAAGCAAGATTCAATACTTCATACTGTGAATCACAAAGTTTGAAGTACGATAGACTGAATTATAACATTACGGTAACTTTTATATGAGTTTTTATACTATTAGACCCATACTCTGGCTGACCGGCCTATTCCTATTCCTTTACAGTGGAGAAACGAAAGCCAATTCAAAAGCCGACTTTTTTTACCTCACGGCCAATGACACCCATTACAGCGCAAGGGAGATCGTGGCACTTTACAAAAAGCATCAACTCACCGCCACTGGAAACTCCCTGAACCTGGGCTTGAATGTACACGACGCCTGGCTCGTGATTGATCCGACTACCCTCTCTACCAATAAATTTCTGGTATTTGAAAATGCACACCTCGACAGCATCGAGGCCTACTTCTATTCCAATGAGGAACTGATCACGATCAAACAAACTGGCGATCATTTTGACTTTGACTTAAGAGGCATCAAGCACAATTTTCCGAATCTCAAAATTCCTCCTACCACTTCACTCATCGTACTGCATGTCACTACAGAGGGACCTATGCTGGTGCCTATCTACCTGTTGTCTCTGGAAGAATATTTTGACTATGCTTACCAATACGGCATTTTTCACTGGGCCTATTTCGGCTTTATATTCCTCATCCTGATCTCGAGTTGTATTGCCTTGTTGTGGCTCAAAGAATCGATCTATTTTTATTACATCCTGTTTACGCTTTCTATGGGACTGGTCACTGCTGTTGATTACGGCTATACCTTTCAATATTTCTGGCATTCTTACCCATGGGTCAACGGTTACAATATATTCTTCTACACCGTAACTTTTTTTTCCATTTTATTTTCTGAAAAATTATTTAACACCCGAAAAGAAATTCCGAAACTTTATAAGGTATACAAAATCATTTATTGGTCGTTTGCCCTCATGACAATACTGGTATTGATCCTACCATATAATACCGGATTACAGGTGTACTTCTACTTTTCTTTTCTCATTCGTTTGTTCTCCATCGGAACATCTGTTTTCTACTACATGTATTTCAAAAACTCCACCTCCAAATTTTTCTTACTGGGGTGGCTTGCTTATACAGTATCTGCTATTATTTATTACATCTACCTGGCGGGATTGCTACCTTTTTCTATCATCAATAATAACATCCTTCAAATTGGAGACGGCATTCAAATTATCTTCTTCAACACAGCTATACTCAGTACCATCAATCGATTAAAAAAAGAGAAAGATGATTTAAAAGCGGAAACGCAAAAAGTATTGATGGCCAATGAAGTCACGTTGAACTCTATCTTTAACGGCATGCTGCAATCTGTATGGATGGTGGATAGAGAATTGAAGCTTATCAAATGGAACAATAAATTCAAAGACAATGTAAAAAATCTCCTGCGCATTGACCTGGATGAAAGCGATGCCTATAAAACAGTGTATGACATCTTTGCACAAGAAGAAATCGATCTATGGATTCCATTATACGCAAGAGTATTCGAAGGAGAAGATATTTATTTTGAAAAAGCTTATGCCAACGGAGCACGAATGATCGAATACTACATGTATCCGGTAGTCATCAATGGCATCATCTCCAACATATTGGTGATCTCAAATGACATCACAGAAAAAATCAAAAGCAAAGAAGCGGCGGAGAAAAATGAAATCGCAACGAATACCATCCTGAACAGTATTCGTCAATCGGTGTGGATGGTAGACAAAGAATTCAAACTCATCAAATACAACGATAAGTTTATAGACAATGTCAATAAGGTACTGTCTGTACCCGAAGAAAGCATAGCTCCCGGTGCGAGAGTAGCTGGCATCAACAAAATGAGTGACCGTAGTTTCTGGGATGAGAAGTATAGTAAAGCCTTTTCAGGTGAAGAGGTTTACTTTGAAAAAAAATGGGAAGGTTCTAATCGCATTTTCGATTATCACATGTACCCTATTTATGTAAACGAGGATGTGGTCAGTGTATTTGCGCTCTCCAATGAAATCACAGACAAGGTAAAGCAGCAAGAAGAACTAAAATTAAGTGAAGAAAAATACCGCTTGCTCTCTGAGAATGCTCCTGCTGCCATACTTGTATTGAACATGGATGAAAGTAAGATTACTGAAGTCAATATAGAAGCCAGCAATCTATTCAAGAGAACAAAGGAAGAATTACTGGCCATACATCCTAGACAATTATATCCCGAACATCAGGAAGAAGGCTATCCCTCGGAAGAAGAAGCGTATAGTCTTGTCAATAGAGCCCTGCAAGGTGAAAGTGTAAATTACGAATGGATATTCCAGAACAGTACTGGAGATTATATCCCTACACAGGTTTGGCTCAACAGACTTCCCACACAAGGGCCTCGTTTATTACGAATCACCATCATCGATATCACGGAAAGAAAAAATAATCAAAAAGAGCAAAAAGAATTGATCGATTTTCAATCTTCTCTGATTGAACAAATCAAAAAACACGAAGCCGGTCTGTCTGCACTGATCAACAGTACGTCAGATTATATTTTTGCATTGGACACAGAATTGAATTTTACAGAATACAACAATGCCTTTGAAGACATCGTATTTGCTAACTTTGGAGTGGACCTTCAAAAAGGAATGAACATTGCTCAATTCGTTTCACCTGAAATAAAAGAGCAAAGCTTGGCGAGTTTTGGAAAAGCATTGGCCGGCAAGACTTCTAAAAACATCATTGAAACCATCACTGCGAAAGGCGAAACAAGATTCATTGATATCGTGTATTCTCCTATTTTTTCTGAAACAGAAGAGGTAATCGGTATCACCGTCATTTCTCGTGACATTACAGAAAATAAACAGGCAGAAAAGGAACTACTGGAAATCAACAATCAAATCGCGGAATACAAGCTAATGGCCTTGCGTTCTGTGATGAATCCACACTTCCTATTCAACTCGCTAAATTCCATTCAATACTTTGTGGCTAAAAATGAAAGGCGCTTGGCACTCGATTATTTGTCTTTGTTTTCTACCCTGATCAGAAAAATTCTGAACAGTTCGGTAAACACTACCATTCCATTGAACACCGAAATCGAAATCCTCAACAGCTACATCACCCTGGAGAAGCTGCGTTTCGAAGGCAAGTTCGACCACGCCATCACCATTGATCCCAACATTGAAATCGATACCATCCAAATCCCCTCTCTTCTCATACAACCTTACGTAGAGAATGCCATTCTCCATGGCCTCATGAATAAAAACGAACAAGGTTTTTTGAAAATAGACATCGCATTGAAGGATGATTTCTTATTGTTTGTGGTGGAAGACGATGGCATTGGAAGAGAAAAAGCTGCTGCTATCAAAGAGAACCACATCATCAAAGAAAAATCCTATGGCATGCTCCTGACCAAAGAGCGACTGGAGATGATCAACAAAGCTGCGTCTGTATCTGTGCACATCGAAGACCTCAAAGACAACGAACAAAAACCTGCAGGGACGCGGGTGACGGTTTCGATTAAGATATAGTTTAGTGATCAGTGGACAGTTGTCAGTGATCAGTTAGGGTAAGAGTGCAGAAAGAGAGCGGATGAACCATTCGCTCTCTTTCTATTTCTCTTTCTTACATTACCTGTCGCAAGTCCGCTACGAGAAGACTTGCGACAGCTAGGGAGGACTTATAAAAGTGTGAAGTGTGAGTATTGAGACATGATTCCTCTGTACTCGCGCTCCATACTCCATACTAAAAAAAGGGCACCGCTCTCACGGTGCCCTCTGCTTTAAACAAACCCAACTTCAACCTTTATCTTAATATTTGAAACTTGCTCCTACAAGGAACATCATGATTGTTTTATCTGTCTGTGCAAACTCAAACGACGTTTGGTTTAATGCATTTCTTAAGTTGACAAACAGTTCCAATTTATCGATTGGCTTATAGGCAAATCTCGCGTTCAATAAGAACTTAGAAGGCACATCAATGATACCATTGCTTTTGTTAGCAGCGAAATTGCTGTACAAGTTGTCGTACTGGTAAGAACTGAAATAGTACATGGTTACATTCGCATTGAACTTTTTGGAAATTTTGTAGTTCACATACGCTCCTCCAAATACACTAGGCGTACCTTTGTGTGTAGTATTGTATGTGACATGTACGTTGTTGACAGAATCTGATGCCGTTGAACTTCTGTATTTCGGTACATCTTTCAATTGTGTCGTTTGAATAGTCACAAATGGTTTGATTTGAAACTTGTTTTGAACATAGTTAGCAGAAAGTGTGATTCCATCCTGCAATGTTTTCATAGAAATATTTTCTACAGTTTGAGGAATCAGAATTTTCCCGTTCGCCATGTCTACTTGATTCGGCTGACCGACAAGGAACGTATAGTTCTGCACGATTTGATGGAACACATCCACTTCAATGTGGAAGTTATCGGTGATCTTACTTCTGTATCCTAACTCAAACAAATCGATGCTCAACAATTTCAGGTTTTGATCACCAGTTACTTTGGCGTATTCAGGGAAGAACACACCAGGAGCGACTTGTTGAGAACCAACCAATATAGAACTAGAGTTGTACGTATCGTACATGTTTGGACCTCTGTAAGATCTGGAATAATTACCTCTTACAAAATGACGGTCTGAAAATTTATAGCTTGGTGCAAATTGGTAAGAAGCATAGGCTTTACCCGGATGATTGTAGGTATCTACACGAACAGCACCAATCACTTTCAACTTTTCTAGTTTATATTCTGCACGCAAAGAAACCGCAGCGTTGGTAAGGCTCTTGCTACCATTGATGAATCCTTCTCCATTGGCAATGTCAGCGTATTTAGAATCGTCGTAAGTCGCACTTCTGAAACTCACCCCTGGCTTAAAAGAAAATTTCTTGAAATTGATGTCGTATTCTGTCACAAAGTCTAGGGTATTGAAATTGTATTTGTAACCGTTAGCACCTTTTGCTACGTCCTGTGTTCCGAACTGATAAGCCAACATCGTATTCCAATTATTCAATTTCAATCTGGCATCTACATATTGTGTAGAAGATGTTTGCGTAGACAAAGGAGTGGCTAAGTTATCTGTAAATGCTTTCTGAACCATCGACTGCTGACCACCGAAAGAAAGAGCTACATTACTTTTTTCTGAGATGGCATAATTCAGGAATGCATTGTAGCCAGCTTTATTCATGGCTTTCTTAGGATCAGGATAGCGATCACCGGCATTGGGATTATTGTGTGCATCTACCAATGGTCCGCCTGGAAAGTAGGACACGATAGAGTCGGCAGAAGTTTTCTTTTGAGTGGCCCAATTGTAGTAATCCGTTTCTGTTCTGTTTCTACTTTGGAAGTTACCGGAAGCGATGAAATCAAACTTTCCGAATTTATAACCCACAGAAGCATTGCCGATGTAGGTATTGGGATTACCCGCTTGCACGTTGGCTACGGCATACATTCCTTTTTGATCTATTCTTCTGGTAATGATGTTGATCACACCAGCTGCAGCGTTAGGACCGTACAATGCAGAGGAAGCACCACGTACCACTTCTATACGTTCCACATCATTCAGATCCACCGGAAGTGTTTCCCAGAACGTACCACCGTTAAAGTAGTTGTACACCGGTCTGTTATCGATCATGACCAATGAAATGGAGTTTGACGCATTGTTGATCGCTGTAGCAGGAGGCACATTATTCAGACCTCTGATATCTACCTGGTAATTACCATTCGATACTTCAGTTACCAGCAAACCTGGAATCAATCGCAACGCTTCTACGATAGAAGTAACACCTGAGCGCTGAATTTCTTCACGGCTCACACTTCCGATAGACAATGGTGCTTCAAAAACGGATTCACTTTTTTTAGAAGCTGACACCACTTGTACATTCATGAGATCTTCAAGACTCATATCTGTCATAGTGGTGGTTGAATCCGCAACCTGTCCGTATCCCACAAGGGAAGACAGAAACAATAGGGCGAGTAAAAGTAGTTTTCTATTCATCTTGGTTTATTTATTTGGGATTAACGGTTTAGTTTTTAGAATGAATTTTATCTTCCAGAATTTGAATTTTTGTTTTATAATCGTTCTCTCTTCTTTGCATGTCTTCCTGTGTAGCCGTGAGCTCTTCCAGATTTTGTCTCATCTCTTCTTCGTTCTCCATCATCTTTTGTTGAGAGATCTTCGCAGAGTCGAGTAACATGATCGTGCGTTGATTGATCTTCACATTAGAAATGGTACCCGCGATGTTTTCACACAATTTCTTGATGAAATCAACTTCGTACTTATCCAACACTTTGAAGGAAGCGAGTTCTATGACACCCATGATCTTATCGTTTACAATAAGCGGGAACAAAGAGAGACATCTTGGATTGGCATCTCCCAGACCAGAAGTGATGTTGACGTATTTCTCCGGAACATCCGTCAGATAAATGATATCACGTTCCACGTAACATTGACCTACCAATCCTTCACCCGGATAGATCAATTTCTCCAGGAATTTTTTACGTTCGTAGGCATAGCAAGCAGACAACGTAAGTACCGTTTCTTCTTCTTCGGATTCATTCACCAGGAACATAGCACCCTGATTGGCTCCTACATACTTGACAAGCTTTGACAGGATGTTATCAAACAACAATTGCATATCAGAATTTTCTCTGAGCAATTGAGCAAACTCTGCCAAACCTGTAGCGGCCCAGTTTCTTTTCAGATCTTCTTCGTTGAGTTTTTTTAATTTTTTACCCATCTCCAACAAAGAGTTTCCTAACAAATCTTCTTCACTCAAGGGTTCGAACGTTGCTTCCATGTCGCCGTTACCAATGCGGTCCGCATAAGCAGCAGTCTTTCTTAAACCATCGTTGAGGTAATTGAGCGCAGAAGACATTTCACCGATCTCATCGTTTCTGGTATCCAGACGAAAGTCAGGTAAGATCCCTTTACCCATGTTCACCAATACATCTTTTACCTGTATGATCGGTAGAGTGATGATGCGAACGGTATTGATGGTAATGATGATGGCAATAAGAATAGTAATGAAGATGATCAGGATGATGATGTTTTTGAAGATGTTCAACGAATCCGTCATCTCTCTTCCTGCGCGATCTGCGTTTTGATTTTGAATGGTAATCAAGGCGTCGAGTCCTTTGATCACGCGGTTGTATTTCAATGCAATCGCTCCCCCATCCTGCACCATCGGAGAGATCTCGCCAAGCACAAGTTGTACATCCAGGTAACTATCAAACGTTGATAAGCCACGCATCACTTTATTGTAATCCATGATCAAGGAATCCAACGTGCCGGTGATTTTTTCAAACTT
>JAQBNU010000101.1 GCA_028288365.1 Chitinophagaceae bacterium
CAAGATGTGTGCACGTTTCTCTGCTTCTTTTAATTCAAACTCTGTACGACGCACCACTACTTCATGACGGTGCTCCACAAAGTGAAGGATCATGTCTTTCAGGTTCAACGTCATCGGGCGACCTTTCACCAAAGCCACATTGTTGATGCTGAATGAGGATTGCAGTTGACTGTACTTGTACAAATTATTCAGTACGATATTTCCAATGGCATCTTTCTTCAAATCAAATACGACACGCATACCGTCCCTATCCGACTCATCGCGGATATCAGAGATGCCTTCTATTTTTTTATCATTGACAGATTCTGCAATCTTCTCGATCATGACCGCTTTGTTGACCATGTAAGGAATATCGTTGAACACAATCTGCTCTCTTCCTGTTGAACTCGTTTCAAACTTAGCGTTGGCACGGATCACAATTCTTCCTCTGCCCGTTTCAAATGCAGATTTAATACCTTGCGTACCGTAGATCGTTCCTGCTGTAGGGAAATCTGGTGCCTTGATGTGTTGCATCAATTCCGCAATCGTAATATCATTGTTTTCAATGTACGCTATGATACCGTCTACAACTTCTTTAATGTTATGAGGAGCCATGTTCGTTGCCATCCCTACTGCAATACCAGAGGTACCGTTCAATAACAGGTTAGGAACTTTAGCTGGCAACACGGTGGGTTCTTCTAATGAATCATCAAAGTTGGGTTGAAAGTCAACCGTTTCTTTGTTGATATCAGAAAGCATTTCATCCGCTATACGTTTCAAACGTGCTTCCGTATAACGCATCGCCGCAGGAGAATCACCATCTATGGAACCGAAGTTACCCTGACCATCCACCATGGGATAACGCAAAGACCAGTCCTGCGCCATACGCACCATGGTAGAATAAACAGAAGCATCTCCGTGCGGGTGATACTTACCCAATACCTCTCCTACAATCCTCGCTGATTTCTTATATGATTTATTATAATTAACACCCAATTCAGACATACCGTACAACACGCGACGGTGTACAGGTTTCAGACCGTCTCTTACATCGGGAAGAGCACGTGAAATAATTACCGACATCGAATAATCGATATAGGCACCACGCATTTCATCTTCAATGTTGATAGGAATTATACTTGCATTACCAACTGAATTTAGTTCTTTGTTATCGTCCGACATATCTCCGAAAAGTATAAATTATTTGAGCAACTAATCTACGAAAAAAAACTCGATTTTTAGTCTATAGAAGGCAAGTTTAAGACCTGATAAAAGCTCAAAAAAATGCAAAGTTATCCACAGCAAAATAGTGGTCAGTAATCAGTGGTCAGTAGCCAGTTTGATAAGGATTTCATGTTGTATATGTAGTCACTAAAACATCTTCTATATACACGACTATCTTTGACATTGTTGATCACTGACTACTGACAACTGATCACTCTCCCATTAGGATACCCGCTCTCTAAATCCTATCTTTACACCATGAATTCAAACACCACCGAAGAGGTCCTCATACGCCTTCAGATTACTTCTCTTAATGCCATGCAGTTGGCCTCTTTGGAAGAATACAAAAGAGAGGGAGACCTTGTTCTTTTATCACCCACGGGCTCTGGAAAAACGCTGGCGTTTTTATTGCCCTTGCTTTCTTCCTTAAATCCAACTTCTGCAGGAGTGCAGGCGCTTATACTTTCTCCTTCCAGAGAATTGGCATTGCAAATCGAACAAGTCTTCAAATCAATGGGCACAGGCTTTAAGGTGAATGCCTGCTACGGTGGACATCCATTCAAAGTGGAGAAAAATAACTTAAGTCAGGCTCCGGCTGTGTTGGTGGGTACTCCCGGCAGACTGGCAGATCACTTGCGCAGAGGAAGTTTCGATCCTTACACCATTTCTCTATTGGTAATGGATGAGTTTGACAAAGCCCTCGAATTTGGATTTGAAAAAGACATGTCGTTTATCATCGCACAATGCACCGGCTTGAAAAAACGCATGCTGACTTCTGCTACTAAACCTTCTGAAATACCCGCCTTTACTGGTGTTCAATCTCCTATAGAATTAAATTACCTGACAACGACCAAAACTCCTGAAGGCTTGGTTTTAAAAACAGTTCGCTCAGAAGGACACGACAAATTGTACACCTTATTCAAACTGATTTGCAAAATCGGAGACGGTGTTTCTCTCGTTTTTTGCAATCACCGGGATGCTGTAGATAGAATAAGTGAATTACTTCACGAACAAGGCATTGTGCATGATGTATTTCATGGAGGATTGGAACAGGAAAACAGGGAACGCGCCCTGATCAAATTCAGAAATGGCAGCCACCGTCTACTCATCACAACTGATCTAGCTTCCAGAGGATTGGACATCCCTGAAATTGAACATGTCATTCACTATCAATTGCCTTTAACAGAAGATTCTTTCATTCATAGAAATGGTCGCACGGCACGTATGCATGCAGAAGGTACGGCTTACCTGGTCATGGCGAAAGACGAAGAATTTCCAAAATACATTTCTCAAAAAACAAGCGAAGAATCTTTATCAGACAAAGTGCCATTACCAGAACTTCCTCTATGGGAAACCTTGTACATTGGCGGCGGTAAAAAAGATAAAATCAATAAAGTAGACATTGTAGGTTTGCTTTTACAAAAAGGGGGGCTTGCCAAAGAAGACTTAGGTCTCATTGAAGTCCAGGACAAGGCGTCTTTCGTGGCCATCAAGCGCGATAAGATTCATCAGGCGCTTGATCACATAAGAAATGAAAAGATCAAAAAGATGAAACTTAAAATGGCTGTCTCCAGGTAGATACAAGCTAGGAGTGACGAAGGACGATACCAATAATATTCGTACCTCGTCCCTCCTGGCTCGTCCCTTTTTGATATATTCGCATCACATTCACTCACAAAAAAATTATGCTTGCACATCACGTTTTATTCTGGGTAAAAGAAGACACCACCGAAGCACAAAAAAAAGCATTTAAAGCCTCTCTGGAAACATTATCTGGCGTGGAGACGGTAAAATCCATTCATGTTGGCGTCCCGTCGTCTATCAACCGCCCTGTGGTCGATACAACGTACACCTTTTCTCTTCTGTTGTTATTTGAAGACATGGCCGGACATGATGTATACCAGGTACATCCGCTGCACAAAGCCTTTCTGGACGAGTTTCGTGAACGATTTGAAAAAGTAGTGATTTACGATTCGATATAAGGAAGTGATCAGAAGAATCTAGATCATGAGAAGTCAAAATATCACTTCATCTCCGTCAGATCGAAAGATCCGACACCATTTGAAAGAGAAAAACAAAAGGGATATAAAACTTACTTTTACATCCCTTTTGTTTTTCTGATCACTGTCCACTAGCGTAATTTTTCTTATAATATTCTGCCAGCCAGGCCAGCCTTTCTTCCGTATCTACAGGCTTCATGATGTATTCTGTATCTTCAGGAACGTCTTCACACAGTGGAGGCATGCAACTTAATAACTGCCCTGGATCTAGTTCACCCTCTTCACTGATATATTGTACTAAAGGATGCAAAGAGAGAAACTCTACCGGATCTTCAATGGCTTCATCTATGAAATCAAAAAAGTCTACTTCCAGATCAAATACTTCGCCTGTTTCTGCCTGCAGTATCCATACCATCTCTTCTCTTAAAAAATACTGATCGCCCATGCAATCCTGTGCAAAGGGAACATCTTCTTCATAAAGGTTGGTATACGTTTTATACAAGGCGTTCTCTCCTTTCCATGCTTCATACAAAGAATTCCAACGAGGTTCTTTTACACAACCTCTAATTTGTAATCCACCCTGAAAGGCAATGATACCGTTGATCTCTTCGTAAAACTCAGCCAAATCATCCGGAATGAATTCGAATATCTCTTCGTCTGTAATGCCTTGTTGTTCTATGTAGGTGACGCCTTTAAATTCCATGGTTGAATATAATATGCTTAATCACGCAATATTAACTCATTTCTTCCGGAATCTTTAACAATGAAGCCATTGTTAAACAAAAAAAAGCCGCCGGGAACGACTCCACTATCCCCGACGGCAGCAAAAAACCCAGCTATTTTCATTGCTCGATCTTTTAGCATGTTTTTGCATTTCTACAACTATATTTTACTCCTATTTGAACGTCTTTCAAATTGATACGCAAAGAAATTCATTATCTTTTGCCAAGGCAATTTGTCAGTAAAAAATATGGATGAGTTTCCTCTTTTCTAATTACAACAAACTGATAAACAAAACTATAAAGCCTTAAATCACATAGCAAATACAAACAATTATCGAATTAATATAGTCGTCAAAATGATCAAATGGTATGCATCAAATGATAAGTTGAAAGCCTGATCGATTGTAAGTAAAAGAGTAGTTAAAATGATTGCAAAATAGCTCTGAGCCATCGATTAATAACTAAAAAACAACTTAAAAAGGAACGATGAATCAATGGTTTAAGATCAAAAAAATGTGTAATGGAAATCAAAGCCAATTAATTGGCTTTGATTTCCATTACACTAATTTCCATTTTTTCATTTGGAATAATGGCCTTGTTCTTTATCCTTGTTTTGTAGGTATAAATTGTATTAACTGAATACCCCAAGAACTGAGCAATTTTTTCATTGTCTGTGATGCCAAGTCTTATCAAAGCAAATATTCTAAGTTCTGGAGGAAGTGGACCGTTTTCGCCGATCACATATTGATCTTCTTCATTGAAGAACGCATTGAACTTAGTAACAAAGTCTGGAAATATTTTAAGGAAAATTCTGTCAAAACTTCCGTACAGCTCTTCGCGCTCAGCTTTCAGATTGATCTGATTGACAATATCACGAATTTGTTCGTTTTTGTTCTGACTGATTTTTCTATCAATAGCTGTTTTAAATCGATCGATTTTATCGATGTATTCAGAAATTGTTTTGAAAAAATGTCCTATGTATTCTTCTTTAATTTTATTCGCATCGAGCAATTTATTATTCAATTCCTGAAGACGTGCATGCGACTCTGTCAGGTTTGCTTTCGCTAATTTAAGTTTGCGATTATTAAGGTAAATAATAAAATATAGAATAAGAACCATCAAGATGATGAACGTCGCAAAAAGCGAATAGATCATCAGTTGTTTCCGTTTACCTTCTACTTTATTGGTATGAGCAGACTCTATAATCGGCAGTATTTGAGCGATCTGAACTTTACGGAATTTCGCTCCATACGAATAAGCATCATCATTGGCAATTTTGATGTAACGATAAGCCTGCTCCTGTTCGTTTTCTTTATATAACATTTCAGCCAAATCACGCAACGCTACTGTTTCCAAAACAGAAGCGCGGATATCTGCCATAGCTGCCTTCGCCAGGTATTCTTTTGTTTTCGCCTGGTCATTATCGAGTCTGTACATGAAACTAAGACTTGATGTGACAATCGCGTACTCGTGTTCAGTTAATTTATACTCATGAAGTAATTTTTGAAACGTAAGAATGGCCTGTTGTATATTTCGAACACGCATGTATTCCCATCCTTTCAAGAAAAGAAATTCCGCAGATCCTTTTTCTGAAAGTTTTAAGGCACGCATCAGGTAAAGGTTACCCATTCCATTATATACCTGACTATAGTGTTGATCTTGCGAAAAGTCAGAAAGATCAAAATAAGTACGCGCAAATACTTTGTAAAAGTTAATTCTTTCAGAAGTAGGTAGTGCCAATGAGTCAATAGTAGTAAGTGTATCCAGCGCTTCCTTAAACATACCGGATGAAAGCAAAATGAAACTTACATTTACTTTTGCATTGTTGATTTTGGATTTATCGTTCAGCATAAAAGCCAACCGCAACATTCGGTTGGTGTATTTATAAGCAGAATCATATTGAAAGGATTTATATTCTTCAAACAGATTGGCACAAATTTGATATTGGAAGCTCAGTTCTTTTTTCTGCTCGCTATCTCTCAATTGCTGATTGAGAGATTCAATGCGCTGCCATTTCTGTTTTATTAATTCCGGTTTTTGTTCCAGAAGTTTATCCAGTTGAACAAAAACACTATCGCCCTGATCTTTAGCATTTGCTATACAGATACAGAAGAAATAGATGATAAATAAATACTTGTATTTCATAAAACAAATTTATAATTCATTTAACGAGTGTGTGAACACCCATTTGTTCCTGCTGACAATGTTACGCACTTAGCGGAAATTAGTTCAATAACCCAGAAACACAAAACACGGTTGGTAAATTACAAAAAAATGTGACATGAAAATTATATTCTTACGATCGTGCATAACTTCGAAAAACCTCATACTATTATTATAATAATTTATGAAAATATTCCTATCAAGAAGGACAACTTCAGGAAGACTAATTGTGCTTTCAAATGAACTTGATTTTGCATGTGTGCTATCATTTTTTTCTGTAAGTAACTCCCTTTTCTTAATACAAAGTCAGATGATATAGTAACTCTACAACCTTCTACGAATAAGGCCCAACCGATCCACCAGGGAAAAGTCAGGCCTATTTCGCTAACTAAACATTGCTATCAAGATTTATAAAGAGTGATTATTTGATCCGTCTTAAACTCACTGCAAAACCACCACCTGCTGCCAGCTTAAATGCCTTTGTTGTATGTTTATCAACAACCAGTTGTTCGATTTCAATATCAGTTGGGTTATTTTTATAATGTGCTTTTTTACCATCCTTATAGATGCTTGCCTGATACTTTTTACCTTCTTGAAGGAAATTAAAATCAACAGTCATCTCTCGTTGGTTTTCATCCGTGATGCCTCCTACGAACCAGTTACCTGTTGCTTTTTCTTCTCTAGCGATGGTAACAAAATCCCCCACTTCGCCATTCAATACAACAGTTTGTTCCCAATCCACTCCAACATCTCTAATAAACTGGAAAGCTGGTTGATTAACATAGTTTTCAGGTAAGTCTGCGGCCATCTGAACCGGGCTATAGATCACTACATATAAAGCAAGCTGTTGTGCAAGAGTTGTGTTGACCTGATTATTTTCTTTTGTTGGTAATGAAAGTTCAAAGATACCTGGTGTAAAATCAAAAGGGCCAGCCAACATCCTCGTAAACGCTATAATGGACAAATGTTCCGGAGGATTACCGCCGTCACTTGACCAGGCATTGAACTCCTGCCCTCTTGCCCCTTCTGCAGAAACAAGATTAGGGTACGTACGACGAAGACCAGTAGGTTTAATGGGTTCGTGTACATCAATCGCTACCTGGTATTCTGCGCCTTTATTGGTGACCTTCTGGTAATGATTAACCATCCATTGACCATCGTGGTACTCTCCTTTTGGAATGACCGGTCCAACATAACCCGTTTTCACGGAATGGATACCAAGACTCTTCATCATCTTGTAAGCAGTATCCAATTGCTTTTCATAAGTACGGGGAGCAGCAGAAGTTTCATTATGCATGATCAACTCTACACCTTTTTCTTTGCCGTACCTTACGACCTCTTTAAGATCGTAATCAGGATATGGTGTGACGAAGTCGAAGACACCTTCTCTGTCATCAAACCCTACCCAATGTTCCCAGCCCGTGTTCCAGCCTTCCACTAATACGCCGGTAAGACCATTTTGCGAAGCGAAATCAATATATCGTTTTGCATTGGCAGTTGTCGCACCATGTTTTCCACTGGCATAATCCCAGGTAGATTTATTGAGATGCATCTCCCACCAAATACCCACATATTTTTTAGGCTTAAACCAACTTACATCACCAATCTTATTGGGTTCATTGAGATTTTCAATCAATCTTGACTCCAATAACTGTGTTGCTTTATCAGCAATTTGAATCGTTCTCCAAGGTGTTACAAAAGGTAAGCTGCGTTTTACCTTATGACCCAAACGGTCTGAACCAACGAGTCCACTGGTTAGTAAATAATCCTTTCCCCCAAGCTTCAAGGTCATACCAGCATAATCTGTAAGATTCGCTTCATGAAAAGCCAAATGAAATCCATCTTTAATACGCATAGTCAATGGCTTAAGAAAAGAT
>JAQBNU010000044.1 GCA_028288365.1 Chitinophagaceae bacterium
TCAACCTTCCGGGAAAAATCGAAGCAGAGAATTTTGATTTGGGTGGAGAGGGTCTTGCTTATCATGACTCGGAAGCTGCTAACCAAGGTGGTGCTTACAGAACGACAGAAGGTGTAGACGTACAAGCAACGACTGATACCGGTGCTGGTTATAACGTTGGTTACATCACTGCCGGTGAATGGTTAAAGTATATGGTGAATGCAACTGCCGCTGGTAATTATGACATCGCCGTACGCATTGCCACTACTGCTGCAGGATCTACATTACACATCGAATTAGACGGAACTAATATTACAGGCACCATCAACGTACCAAATACCGGTGCATGGCAAACCTGGCAAACGGTTACATTGAAAAATATAGCGTTGACTGCTGGTGCTAAAACAATGAAAGTTTCAATGGATGCTGGTTCATTCAACTTGAATTATATCACTGTTCAATCTTCTGTGGTAGCTGTCAATCAAGCGCCAACGGTTTTTCTTACTGCTCCTGCAAACGGTGCATCAGCGATATCACCTGCTACCATTGCCATCACAGCTTCTGCATCTGATGTAGATGGTACAGTAAGTAAAGTAGATTTCTACAACGGAACAACCTTGTTAGGAACAGCTACGGCGTCTCCTTATGCTTTCACATGGAGCAATGTAGCAACAGGTACTTATTCTATCACAGCAAAAGCAACAGACAACTCTGGAGCATCTACCACTTCTGCTGCGGCGAGTGTTACGGTAACAGCTCCGGTTGTAAACGATTGTCCTAAGTTGACATGGTCTGATGAATTCAATGGTACAAGTTTGGATCAAAGCAAATGGAACTATCAAACAGGTGACGGTTGTCCTGGCAATTGCGGATGGGGTAATAATGAATTGGAATATTACACCAACACAACCAGCAACGTTTCTGTATCTGGTGGTAGCCTGGCATTAACTGCTCGTTACCAACCGAACTATAATGGTTCAGGGAAAAACTACACCTCTGGTAAATTGGTAACTTCTGGTAAGTTTTCTCAAAAGTATGGTCGCTACGAGGCAAGAATCAAGGCACCTTCTGCAGCGAGTATCTGGCCTGCTTTCTGGATGTTGGCGGATAATACCAACTGGCCTGCAACAGGAGAGATCGATATCTTGGAATGTTTAAATGCAAATCCAACATTGTGGTATGGAACGTTGCACTATGCTTCTACATCCGGCGTACATCAAAGCAAAGGCGCGACCTGGACTTCTCCGGCTCCACTTTCAGATGATTACCATGTGTATGCTGTAGAATGGTCAACGACTCAAATCAGTTGGTTCATCGATGGCACATTGCGTGGCACAGCTACTAAAGCAGATGTGATCAGCGGCGGTGGTGCATGGCCATTCGATAATCAAAATTTCTTCATCATCCTGAACGTCGCTGTGGGCGGTGACTTCCCGGGACAAACTCCGATTAGTTCTCAATTCCCTGTATCCATGTTAGTGGATTATGTAAGAGTATACAGCGGTGATCCTTGTACCGTAACGCAAGCACCTTACGGTGGTACTGCATGGCCAATCCCTGGTACCATCGAAGCGGAAAATTATGACATCGGTGGTGAAGGCGTTTCTTTCCACGATGCGACTTCAACAAATGATGCCGGTGCATACAGACAAGATGCTGTAGACATTGAAGCTTCTACTGACACAGGTGCAGGTTATGATGTAGGTTATACCGCTGCTGGTGAATGGTTGAAATATACAGTCAACGTAACGGCTTCTGGCAACTATGATTTAGCTGTGCGTGTAGCTGCTACTGCTGCAGGTAAATCGATGCACGTAGAAATAGACGGTGTCAATGTTTCAGGTGCAATCGCTGTTCCAAATACAGGCGGATGGCAAACATGGCAAACGGTAACCATCAAAAATATTCCATTGATTGCCGGTCAGAGAATGTTGAGAATCGTAATGGATACAGATGGTTTCAATTTGAATAAAGTTGTATTCACTCCTTCTTCCACTACACCTCCTCCTACGAATCTTGCACCAGTTGTGAGCTTGACAGCACCTGCGAACAATGCTTCGCAGAATGCTCCGGCAAGTATTACCATCTCTGCTACGGCAAGTGATGCAGACGGAACAGTCAGCAAAGTGGATTTTTATAACGGAACTACTCTATTGAGTTCTGATGCAACGGCTCCTTACAGTTATACCTGGACGAATGTAGCTGCCGGTACGTATAACATCTCTGCGAAAGCAACAGATAACTTAGGTGCTTCAACAACTTCAACGGCAGCCACTGTAAAAGTAAACACGGTAGTTTCTTCCAACACATGTTCTGGTATCGCACAGTATGTGGAGAACGGTGGTTACGCAGCCGGTAGTAAAGTACAAAGTGGAGGAAGTCAATACCAATGTAAGCCTTATCCTTACTCAGGTTGGTGTAACGGTGCCGCTTGGGCCTATGGACCAGGTAGCGGTGCATACTGGACAGATGCTTGGACATTAGTGGGTACTTGTTCAGCTGCTCGTACGGAAAGTTCTGCAGCAGTGAATGATGCGATGTTGAGCAATGCGCCTAACCCTTTCACTGGAATGACAAATGTACAAGTTACCGTACAGCAAGCCGGTGATGTATCGTTGCAAGTGTTTGACAAAACTGGACAAGTAGTAGCTACTATCTTCGAAGGTTATTTGAGTGCAGGTACATACGACTACACGCTAGACGCGACGCACTTGAAGGCAGATCTTTACATTGTGAAGTTCAACTCAAGCAATGGTGTCATCGCCAGAAAAATCGTAAAATCAGAATAATATTTTTTCAACCAACTATGAAAGGAACGGAGCGAAAGCTTCGTTCCTTTTTTTATGAGTATGTAAGTGGGGAATTGTGATAAGCATATTTGATGAGTGGAGGTTTAATTATTTCTATTGGAATTAGGGTATATGATACAATATAAAAAGGATTGATTTGTTTGTTAAAAATTGGGCGTTCCCTTCGGACCGGGCTTTCGCACTCTCCCGCTAAATAGTGGGATCAGACAATGGCTCAATCCCTAACGCAAGCAAACGTTGTAGAATACAATTATATAAAAGTATAAAGGCTGCGTGAGGGATAGGAGCGGAAAGCCCACAGCGAGGCGGATCGCAAGTTAATGAATTGATGTATGATTCGAGCGAGGACTTGAAGCGTATAGCCCGGTCCGAAGGGACACGCCCAAGCTAAGACAAGTGTAATCGATAATATTCAAAATAACTTAATAGGTATTATTAACAAAATAATTACTATTTACATCCATATTTAATTACTCTCCAATTTCTGAATTTTCTTCTCCAACATATTTTTATCCGTACTCGTCTTAGCCAGACTTAACGCCTTACGCAAATGCATCAATGCTTTTTCTTTATCCAGCTCTTCGTAAAGATTAGCAAGTAGGGAATAATACAAGTGCAAATCTGTCAACTGTAGTTTTTCTGCTTCCATGATGGCTTCCTGTTTTCCGTTGGCTTTAGAGAGCGCATAGGTTCTGTTCAACGCCGCAATAGGAGAGTACTCCAGTTGTAGTAAACGATTGTAGAGTTGTAAGATATTTTCCCATTTCTCCGTCGTATCTTCTTTTTGTGTATGCCAATAAGCGATGGCTGCTTCTAAATGATACCGGGATACGCGCAGACCTTTCGATGCAAGATTTAAATAGTGTTCTCCTTTTTCAATCAGTTCTTTGCTCCAAAGTGAAGCATCCTGGTCTTCATATAAAATCATTTCTCCTTTGTCGTTGGTGCGCGCTTCAAAGCGGGAAGAATGAAAACACATTAATGATAACAATGCATTTACGGCTGGTGTATTTGTTTGTTCGCAAGTGCTGAGTAAATAAGTCAACCGCATGGCTTCCAGACAAAGATCTTTTCGCAAGGTGATATTTTGTGAAGCAGAGTAATAACCTTCGTTGAATAATAAATAGAGTGTTGTCAATACCGTTTGCAATCGCTCGTCGATAGCTTGTGGTGAAGGAAGTTCGATGGGAATTTGTTCGGCGCGTAGTTTTTCTTTAGCTCTGGCCAATCGCTTGTAGATGGCGTCTTTATTGGTCAGAAAAGCATCAGCTATTTCTTCTGCACCGAATCCACAAAGGATGTTCAGTGCCAATCCTATTTGTGCCTCCACCGGAATAGATGGATGGCAGATCGCAAATACCATTTGCAATTGACTGTCTTCAATATTTTGAGTGGAGAGATCCAGTTCTACTTCTTCTCTTTCTGAAGAAGTAAGTTTGATTTCCGGTACAATTTTTTGAGTAAAGACGTTGTCGTGTTTTAAAAAATCTTTGGTTTTGTTTTTTGCTACCG
This sequence comes from Chitinophagaceae bacterium, assembly GCA_028288365.1. Classification (GTDB taxonomy): domain Bacteria; phylum Bacteroidota; class Bacteroidia; order Cytophagales; family Cytophagaceae; genus JACMQM01. The sequence goes on from JAQBNU010000044.1 coordinate 4,302, forward strand.
TATAGAGCCAGGCAATTGGATTGACAGGTAATCCTTTTTGTCCCCATGTTTCAGAAGCCAACAGGAATGTTTCACTTACAATGTCTTCTGCAATTTCAATGTGTTCGATACCGAATCGCTTGCAGAGTACTGCAATGATTTTTCGGTATTCGGTGCGGAACAGATGAGGAATGATTTCAGGTTCTTGCATCAGGAGGAAAAAGAGACGAATGAACAATAGAGCGGAGAAACAGAGCAGAGAAAGAATGTTCGCTCTGTTGCTCCGCTCTTCACTCTCTACATTGGGATGATCGTACGAACTTCCACATTGCCTTTGATGGCAAGAACAGGACAGCCTTTGGCAAGTTCAGCGGCTTCTTCTATTGAGTCTGCTCTGATGATGGTGTAACCACCAACAGCTTCTTTCAGTTCTACATAAGGACCATCTGTTACAACGTTACCTGGTTTTACGACTTTGCCTTCGGAAGCAAGTCTGTTGCCGGCTGATACCAATTTGTTTTGTGCGGCCAAACTACCCATCCAGTCTTGCCAGTTTTTCATCATGGCTTGAAATTGTTCGGGCGAAGGTTGAGCTTCAGTACTGTCAAAATCTCTTCTGAATACCAATAAGAATTCTTTCATAGGATAAATGGTTTAAGTGTATAATCCAATGACGACTGACTTTTTAGAATTGGACAAGCAATCGTAATTATTTTTCAGCTTTCAATCGGATAGGCACCATGACCGTAAAGCGACACACAAAAATTTTGTCGTTGCCTGGTTTATTTCCCCATTTGGAAATGTTGTCGATGTAATCGGTTTGAGGATGATACCAGCCCATTTTAAAACCAGCACCTACACCGTTCGATAAAAAATATTGAAAGCCCCATTGCGTAGGAAGCATGAAGGCCAGGTTAGAATAAGTCTCTCCATCGGCCCGGCTGGTGAGGTCTTTGCTCAATGCATTTTGAAATTGATCCTTGGGATTGAAACGAATCAATCCAATACCTTGTGCGACAAACAAACGAAAGTTGCGTCGCTTGATCAGGTTCAATTGCACTTCATAATGGACAGTGAAAATAGAAGTCTTGAAATAAGAATTAGGATTAGGCGTCTTATCGCCGGGAGCTACTGTGCCGTTGTAATGGTAGTCTATGTTTTGTCCGCTGACATAACCGCTCTGAACATTGATGGCACCGTTTAGTCTTTTCTTTTTCAGCCATTGTATGCCCAAATGAAAACCTCCTGTAAATTTCTCAAAGCCTGCTTGCAGGTCACCGCGATAAGCATTGGCACTGATTCCTACTTCGATAAAACGCGTGTATATAATTTCCTTTGGAGTAGTTGGTATGACTATGACTGGCATGGCATCCTGGGTCTTTAGTGCAGTCGTGGTCGGCTCTATTGTTTTTGGCGTTATAATGCTGTCAGGAGCAGAGGTAACGACGTGAATCGTATCTTGAGTGCTTACAACGGCAACGGTGTCCTGAATGGTTGTATGAACGGCAGTCGTATCCTGGGCCTTTGCCACAGGTTGAAAAAATACCGATGCGCCGACCAGTGACACTAAAAGAAAAAAGGAAAACCGCAGATTTAAAAAGGCCATAAAACAAAACAGATCTTGTATGAATATATACAAGATCTGCCAGTAATGTAATTGCTTCCGGTAATTTATTTGATTTTCGAGAAATCAAACGTTTCAAGGAAACTGGTATTGAAGTTTCCGGAACGGAATGTGGGATCATCCATCAAAGCAATGTGCAAAGGAATAGTAGTCTTGATTCCTTCAATCACAAATTCTTGTAAGGCACGCTTCATACGGTCACAAGCTTCGTCGCGCGTAGGAGCGGTAGCGATCAGCTTAGCGATCATGGAATCGTAGTTTGGAGGAATGGTATATCCCGTATAGCAGTGAGAATCTACACGCACGCCATAGCCACTTGGAATATGGAAATTGGTGATCTTACCAGGAGCAGGTCTGAAATTTTGTGTAGGATCTTCTGCGTTGATACGGCATTGGATAGAATGTCTAAGAGGGAAATGGTTTTTACCATCCAGTTTTTCTCCAGCTGCCATACGAATTTGCAATTTGATCAAATCGGTATCGGTCACTTCTTCGGTAATCGTATGTTCTACCTGAATACGTGTATTCATTTCCATGAAATAGAAATCACCGTGCTTGTCAACCAAAAATTCTATGGTACCAGCTCCTTCGTACTTAATAGATTTGGCGCCTTTCACAGCCGCTTCACCCATTTTATTACGAAGTCTTTCGGTTAATATAGGAGAGGGGGTTTCCTCTATTAATTTTTGGTGACGACGTTGAATCGAACAATCTCTTTCAGAGAAGTGAACGGCCTTACCAAATTTGTCGCCCATCAATTGAATTTCAATGTGGCGAGGCTCTTCGATATATTTTTCTAAGTAAAGACCATCGTTACCGAAAGCAGCACCTGATTCTTGTTTCGCATCGTTCCATGCTTTTTCAAATTCTGCATCACCGCGTACGATACGCATCCCTCTACCACCGCCACCGGCTGTAGCTTTCAGGATGACAGGGTATTTTACTTTATTGGCAATTTTCAATCCTTCTTCGATAGAACTCAACAAGCCTTCTGAACCAGGAATGGTTGGAACGCCTGCTTTTTTCATGGTGTCCTTAGCAGAAGCTTTGTCTCCCATAGAGTTGATCATTTCAGCAGAAGCACCGATGAATTTGATTCCGTAGTCTTGACATACTTTAGAGAAATTTGCATTCTCAGAAAGAAAACCATAACCAGGGTGAATCGCATCTGCATTGGTAATCTCGGCAGCTGAGATGATGTTTTGAATGTTCAGGTAAGATTGAGCACTTGGTGCAGGACCAATACAAACCGCTTCATCGGCAAAACGCACATGGAGACTGTCTTTATCAGCCACAGAATAAACTGCAACTGTTTTTATATTCATCTCTTTGCAGGCACGGATTACCCTTAGGGCAATCTCGCCTCTGTTGGCAATGAGTATCTTTTTAAACATAGTGATTGAAATGGAGAAAGTTGTCCTGCCTTATTTAGGTTCTACGAGGAACAATGGTTGGTCGTATTCTACAGGAGATGAATTGTCAACCAAAATTTTAGCAATAGTACCTGAAATTTCAGATTCTATTTCGTTGAACAATTTCATCGCTTCAATGATGCATACTGGTTTACCAATTGTTACTTCATCTCCAACGTTTACGAAATAAGGTTTATCCGGACCAGCTGAACGGTAGAAGGTACCGATCATTGGTGACTTGATCGTGATCAGATTGCTTTTCGCTTCTACAGCTGGAGCTTCTGTTTTTGCTACAGGAGCAGTAGTAGTTGCCGCAGGAGCAATAGCTTGTTGTGCCACTTGAGGAAGACTGTAAACAGGGGCTTGGCTTGCTACTACATCAGGATATTTTTTGATGTTCAATTTAAATTGTTCCGTTTCGATGTTTACTTCTGCTAGACCTGAGTTAGCGACGAAATCAATTAGTTCTTGTATCTCTTTTGGTTTCATAAATTTCTCTTTTGAGAGCAGCTGGTAAGCTATTGTTTAAACGAATGTAAATATAAGCATCAATTAGGATATACAACTTATTTAGGATCGTAGGCCCACTTTAAATAGATAGAACCCCACGTAAATCCTCCTCCGAAAGCAGCCAGCACGAGGTTGTCGCCTTTCTTCAGTTGCTTTTCATAATCCCAGATTACAAGAGGAATGGTAGCATTCGTTGTGTTTCCGTATTTCTGAATATTGATCATGACTTTGTCTTCTCCAACACCCATTCTCGATGCGGTGGCATCAATGATGCGTTTGTTGGCCTGATGCGGTACGAGCCAAGTGACATCATCAGAGGTCAACTTATTGCGTTCCATAATTTCGGCAGCTACACCAGCCATATTGGTCACCGCAGATTTGAATACGGTAGCACCTTCCTGGAAGGCATAGTGTTCTTTGTTTGTTACACTTTCAATGGAAGGAGGTCTGCGGCTTCCGCCTGCTTTCTGGCATAAGTAATCGGCACCAGAACCATCTGTTTTCAATACGCTGTCTACGACTCCGTATCCTTCTGTATTCGGTTCCAACAATACTGCACCAGCGCCATCTCCAAACAAGATACAAGTTGCGCGATCTTCGTAATTGACAATGGCTGACATTTTATCTGCACCCACTACCAATACTTTTTTGTATTTACCTGTTTCTATAAACTGACTTCCTGTTACCAATCCAAAAAGAAATCCTGAACAAGCAGCATTGAGATCATAACTGAATGCATTTTTTAACCCACACATGTCACACAACAAATTGCCGGTGGCAGGGAAAATGAAATCAGGAGTAGTGGTGCAACAAACCAGAAGGTCGATGTCTAGCGGGTTGGTGTTGGTTTTTCTCAATACTTCCATTACAGCTTTTTCTGCCAAATGAGAAGTGCCAAGTCCTTCACCTTTTAATATTCTTCTTTCTTTAATTCCTGTACGAGAAGTGATCCACTCGTCATTGGTATCTACTTTCGATTCTAATTCTTTATTGGTAAGTATATATTCGGGTACATATCCACCCACACCTGTAATAGCTGCTGTAATCTTACTCATCTAGTTATTGGATTAGCTGTACGCTTTTTTAATCTTTTCAGTGATGTCCGATTTTACTAAGCCCTGGCCTTGCAAGATCATGTTTTTGATAGCTTTAGGCGAAGACGATCCGTGACCAATGATCACGTTGCCATTCACTCCCAGAATTGGGCTTCCACCCACTTCTTCGTAATTAAACATGTCGAAAAAGGAATGCTTAAATCCTCTGTCATTGGTAAGGTTATAAAAAGTCTCAGCCATTTTAAGAATGACATTGCCGGTGTATCCATCGCAAATGATGACATCTGCTTTATCGTTGAATACATCACGTCCCTCTATGTTGCCTACAAAATTGATATTCGGAGTAGCCTTGATCAATCCATGTGCAGCCTGAAGCAAGGTCGTACCTTTTTCTTCTTCTTCACCTAAATTCATCAATCCTATTTTCGGTTTGTCTATTCCAAAATAATGTTGTGAATATAACGAACCGATTACAGCAAACTGAGCGAGTACTTCTGCTTTGCATTCTGCATTGGCACCTACGTCCAATACAATACCAAAACGACCTGACTCTTTGGGAATGTATCCCGCGATTCCAGGTCGAAGTACGCCTTCAATGGCTTTTACGCTAAACAAAGAACCAACCAGCATGGCACCAGTATTGCCGGCACTGCAAAACGCATCGATTTCTTTGTTCTTCAACAAATGAAATCCAACGTTAATGCTTGATTTTGGTTTTTGTGATATGGCTTTGGTGGGGTGTTCTCCCATGCCCACTACTTCAGGGGCATGCACGATGTGAAAGGCAGAAGCATCTGCTCCCAGCGCTGAAAGCTGCGAGTTGATTTCATTTTCTATTCCTATCAGTACGATATGAGTACCACTATCTACCGCTTTTTGTGCTAAAATAGCACCTTCGATAGTAGCACGAGGAGCGAAATCGCCCCCCATTACGTCTAGGGCGACCTTCATCATTAAACGGCTACAGCAGTTTCGATAGCCAGTTTACCTCTGTAGTGTCCGCACTCACCACAAACTCTGTGAGATAGTACTGCAGCACCGCAGTTAGAGCACTCAGAAAATTGAGATGCAACAGCTACATAGTGAGTTCTTCTTTTGTCTCTTCTGGTTTTCGAAATTTTACGCTTAGGATGTGCCATTTTATATTCAGTTTAGATTATTCTTTATTTGTTTTAACAAGGCCCAACGCGGGTCTTCATTTTCTTTTTTTTCTTCTTCTTCTTCTTCTATCGGAGCAGTTGAGCTTTGATAAATTAGTTTCACTTCTGATTCATCATTTTCTTCTTCGTCACGGAAACGCGGATGACGTTTCTTAAAGGGAATAGCAATCGTGATGAATTCATATATGTATTGAGCCACGTTGATTCTATGCGTATCTCGGGTAATACTGATGATCTCTTCACTGATCTCCATGTTCTCTTCTCCAAACTTAAACAACAATCGTTCATTGCTGCTGATCGTTTCATCGTATTCTTCCAGCGACCGGTCACAGATGATTACTACAGTGCCATTTATGATGAACTGCATTTCGATTACACCAGGATGTAAACTCATGCTCACCTTCGCTGCTAAACTTCCTTTGTCGACAATGCTGTCTTCAAAGAGCGAAAAGAAACGATCGTCTATATCGAATTGATAGTCATATTCCTTCTGCGAAAGATTGTGAATATCAATGTCAAATAACTTTAAACTAGCCATTACTTTCCAGACAAGTGGACGCAAATTTATAACTAAAAACTAATAAATAAAACAGATTTAGCTGTTTTCGTTCGGGAACCGTCTTTTTGGAGGTTATACCTTTATTTCGTGACGATTTTTAAGAATATCCAATCCTCTGTATAAGGCTTCTCTGAAGGAAGATTCATTAGCTAAACTTTTGCCAGCCAGATCATAAGCGGTACCATGGTCGGGTGATGTGCGCACAATAGGCAATCCTGCGGTATAATTCACGCCAGATTGGAAGTCGATGGTCTTGAATCCGATCAAGCCCTGATCGTGGTACATCGCTACCACACCATCAAAATTTCTGTAAGTACCGGCTGCAAAGAAACCATCAGCAGCAAATGGTCCCTGAATCAATTGTCCTTTTTCTTTAAACTCCGCTATAATGGGGGTTATAATTTGTTGTTCTTCTTCTCCCAGCAAGCCTTTTTCTCCTGCATGTGGGTTAAGTCCCAAAACAGCTATTTTTGGTTTTTTAATGGCAAAGTCCTGCTGCAAACTTTGATGAAGCAATTTGATTTTGGTTTTAATCAATTCAGGAGTCAGCATCTCTGCTACTTTGCGCAGTGGTACATGTGCCGTTACCATGCAAATACGCATAGAGTCTCCAGTCATAAGCATCAAGGGTTCTTTATTCCCACATTGTGCCGCCAGGTATTCTGTATGTCCTGGAAAGCGGAAACTGTCATTCTGTATATTTTTTTTATCAAGAGGAGCTGTAAGGAGCAAATGTGTCTTTCCTGCTACCGTATCTTTGGTAGCTTGTTCCAAAGAAAGGAAGGCGCATTTGCCAGAATCTGCTGTTGGTGTACCAGGGCTTATTTCATAATCATTTTCCCAACATACTCTGATATTGACCTTTTTAGCATGAACCTCTTCAATGGATTTGATCGAATGAAAGCTTACCTCTTCGTGTGCAATTATTTTTTTATAGCGGGCAAAAATTTTGAAGTTACCGTAAATGACAGGAGTACAAATCTTTAAGATTCTGGGATCAGAGAAAGTTTTCAGAATTAACTCCGGACCAATGCCGTTAAAATCTCCAATGCTTACTGCCACAATAGGTTTTTCTGGAATCAATGCACTCATTTGTTTTGATGTCAAGGATTTAAATTGAGTACAAAGCTAAGAAAAAGAATGAATCAGAGATCAGAAATCAAAAATGTAAACTGTTAACAATCTGATTTCTCTTCTCAGAGTTCTGAGCTATAAAAAAGAAACTCCCTTCCGACGGAGAAGGGAGTTTTTACCTGCAAAAGATGAATATGCGCAAGATAAGGTTTAACTTACCTCGCGTTATTTTAATACTAGTTAATACCCCTATCAAATCAAAAGTAACCAGGTGAAAATCAATAATTTTGATAAAGTTACGCCTAAAAAGGCGTTGGGACAGCATTTCTTGCATGACCAACACATTGCTCAACGGATAGTAGACAGTTTGACTTTGATTCCGGAAAGTAAAAAAGTACTGGAGATCGGTCCAGGTATGGGAGTGTTGACTCAATATTTATTGAAAAGAGAAGATATAGATCTTTCTGTAGTGGAAATCGATCGGGATTCTGTCGTGTACCTGGAAAAACATTTTCCTCAATTGAATGGAAGAGATCGAGTTTGGAACAGAGATTTTCTTCGTATGAGCAATGAACAATTTTATGACGGCAAAGAATCTTTTGTGCTGATCGGAAATTTGCCTTATAATATTTCATCTCCTATTTTCTTTAAACTCATGGAAATGAGAGATCGCATTCCTCAGATGGTATGCATGATTCAAAAGGAAGTAGCAGAGCGCATCGCAGCGCCTCATGGCAATAAGACGTATGGAATATTAAGCGTTCTCATGCAGGCTTTTTATAAAGTAGAATATTTATTTACTGTCAATGAAGGCGTTTTTACTCCTCCTCCAAAAGTGAAATCAGGAGTGATTCGTTATACTCGACTGGAACAAAAAGATATCGGTTGTGATGTCCCGAGTTTTTTCAAAGTGGTGAAAGCTGGTTTTGGAACGCGCCGTAAAATGTTGCGGAATGCATTGAAAAGCTTTAATTTGTCGCCTGAATTGCACGCGCATTATTTCATGGATAAAAGAGCAGAGCAATTGACTGTTCAGGATTTCATCACTCTTACCAATTTAGTTTTCCCCCGACAATAAATTAAGTATGGCTTTCGAGATGTCAGAGAAATTGTTGGAAGAATTGATCCTACTCATCAATTCGGAAAAGTCCGTGGAGATCCTGGAAGTATTACAGGATTTTCCAGAGCAAGATATTTCTGTACTCCTGCTGGAATTAGAATATGCACAGGCCGCTTATGTCCTGCGATTGCTGGATGCGGAAACATCCGCACATGTGGTGCGTGAGTTGGATACTGATTATAGAAAGAGACTATTAAAAGAATTTTCTTCTCAGAATATAGCCTCTTACATTGAACATTTAGAATCGGATGATGCGGTAGATATCATCAACGAGCAGCCTGTAAAAACAGGAGAAGAAGTCATCGCTTTATTGAAGAATGAAGAAAAAGCGTTGTACATCCGAGACCTGTTGCATTACGATGAAGATTGTGCTGGCGGCTTGATGGCTAAAGAGTTGGTGAAAGCCAATATCAATTGGACCATCAAACAAACCATCGAAGAGATTAGAAAACAGACTAGAGCAGTAGATAAAATGTATGCTGTGTATGTGGTCGATGATGGCGGTCGATTGGTCGGCAGAGTGTCTTTAAAAAAAATAATTCTGGCAGATGATCATACCTTCATATCAGATATTTATGACGAAGAAGTAGTGGCTGTCGAATCGTATCTTTCAGATGTAGAAGTAGCAGAGCTGATGAGTAAATACGATTTGGAGGCAGTGCCTGTCGTCAATATACAAGGACAGCTTTTGGGTCGTATTACAATTGATGATATTGTCGACGTGATTACAGAACAGGCAGATCAGGAACGCCAGGCCATGGCCGGTATCTCGGATGATGTGGAAGAAGATGATAATGTATGGCTCCTTTCCAAAAGTAGATTGCCCTGGTTGATCATAGGCATGGCAGGAGGGGTAGCGGGTGCGAGATTTTTGGGCTTGTTTGAGCATCTCATTGCATTGGTGCCAGCAATGGCTTTCTTTATTCCGCTCATCACAGCAACAGGTGGTAACGTAGGTATTCAGTCTTCTTCTCTTGTTGTGCAATCTCTGGCAGGTGGAGGAGATGATAGCTTTAGCTTTGCTCGTTTTTTTAAAAGCTTTGTAGTTTCACTGATCAATGGATTGGTATTGGCTATACTTGTTTTTGGGATGAATTATATATTTGGAGAAGAAATCAGAATGGTATTCGTGGTGTCGATAGCATTACTTGGTGTAGTAGTTGTGGCTTCTTTTCTTGGAACGATTACACCTTTGATCCTGGATCGTTTTGGTATCAATCCGGCCATTGCCTCCGGACCGTTTATCACAACGGCGAATGATTTAATTGGATTGGCAATTTATTTTAGTCTTGCGCATTTGTTGTATTGATTTTGTTGTTGGTATATGAAGTTTTTGATTGTAGATGATTTGCATCCCTGCATTTTTGAGTACTTGAAAGAAGCAGGAATAGAGTGGGACTATAAACCAGAGATTGGTAAAGCAGAAGTGAGAAATATACTACCTGCTTACGAAGGACTCATTGTTCGAAGTAAAGTATTTGTAGATGATGAGCTATTAGGTTCTTCGAAATTGAAAGTCATAGCCCGTGCTGGTGCTGGAGTGGATAATATCGATGAAGAGGCTCTGGTCAAAAGAGGCATCACATTGATCAATGCACCGGAAGGTAATTGCGATGCGGTAGCGGAGCATACGATAGGAATGATTCTTTCTCTGTTGAATAATTTTCGTAAATCAAAACAAGAACTCCTCAAACACCAATGGGTAAGAGAAGGCAATAGAGGCTATGAATTGAGCAGCCTTACGGCGGGTGTGATCGGCTATGGTTTTATGGGCAAAGCAGTCTGCAAAAGATTGGTGGCATTTGGATGCAAGGTATTGGTTCATGATAAACAAAATCTAACCGCTGTACATCAAGGAGTAGAATTGGTAAGTTTAGAAAAGTTGAAAAAAGAATCTGATCTGTTAACGTTACATATTCCTTTGGTAGCAGGTAATGCGCACTGGGTCGATCGATCGTTTATAGAAGGCTTCTCAAAAAATATTTGGCTGATCAATACCAGTCGGGGAAAAGTGGTAGAAGGGAAAGACCTTCCAGCGTTGCTCGACAATGGTAAATTGCGTGGTGCAGCGCTGGATGTGTGGGAAAATGAATCTCCTGATTCCTTTTCCAATGGAGAAAAACATTTATTTGATAAATTGTTGAGTTATCCCCAAGTCATCATGACTCCTCATGTTGCTGGGTGGACTTTTGAATCTTATCAAAAGATTTCGGAAGTCATGGGACGTAAAATCCTGCACTGGGTCAATAAATCTTAAGGGGGGTTGAAATTCATTAGTTTTTTCTTAACTTTGTTATAAAGGGAAACGGTTTTTAGAAAAGCCGTTTTTTTTATTTAAACGAATTGTGAATATATGAGTAACATATCTTACTATACAGCTGAAGGATTACAGAGGCTAAAAGACGAATTGGCGTTTTTGAAAACGAAGGGAAGAGCAGATATGGCCAAGCAAATAGCTGAGGCTCGCGACAAAGGGGACTTGAGTGAAAATGCCGAGTATGATGCAGCGAAAGATGCACAGGGTCTATTGGAGATGAAAATTTCCAAGTTAGGTGATATCGTAGCGAATGCACGTTTACTGGAGGAAGCCAATGTTGATACGTCTAAAGTATCTATCTTGTGTACTGTAAAGATCAAAAACAAGAAGAACGGAGCGACGGTTGTTTACACCTTGGTTTCTGAAGAAGAAGCGGATCTGAAAGCTGGAAAGATTTCTGTTAAATCTCCGATTGGTAGTGGGATTCTTGGAAAGAAAATAGGAGACCTGGCTACGGTGGATGCACCTGCGGGAAAAATGGAATTTGAAATTATAGACATCAGTCGTTAATCGTTGATCAGCGATGGCTAGTGTTTTTACTAAAATCATCAACGGAGAAATTCCTTGTTATAAAATAGCAGAAGACGAGCGCTATTTTGCATTTTTAGATATTCAACCATTGGTTGAAGGCCATACACTGGTGGTTCCTAAGCAAGAAGTGGATTACATATATGACCTGGACGATGAAACACTCGCAGGCTTACATGTGTTTGCGAAAAAAGTAGCCAAAGGAATAGAAAAAATAGTTCCCTGTAAACGCATTGCTGTCTCTGTGATTGGCCTGGAAGTACCGCATGCTCATGTGCATCTTATTCCATTGAATGCCATGAAAGATGTGAATTTTGCCAATGCTAAATTGCAGCTTCCAAAAGAGCGCATGCAACAGCTGGCCAGCGAAATCTCAAAAGCGATCATTCTTTAGTTTAACGCTTCTGTTAGACTCTCATTCAAAATCATACAGGCTTTATCAATCTCTTCCTCTGTAATCGTGAGGGGTGGTGCTAAGCGTAGTGCCGTATCTTTAAAGAGGAACCAGTCTGTTAGCAATCCTTTCTCCAATGCTTTGGCAATGGTCCGCTGTACGAGCGTTGCATCCTCTAGTTCAATGGCTAGCATCAATCCTGTTCCCCGGATTTCTTTGATGGTAGGATGGGTAAGCTTGGATCGGAATATTTTTTCTTTCGTGCTTGCTTGCAGATGCAGTTCTTGCTCCTGTATATGAAGAAGAGTCGCTAGTGAAGCGGCACAACTTACGGGATGTCCTCCAAAGGTTGTAATATGTCCAAGGAAAGGATCATGAGTCAGCGTACGCATGATGTCACGATTGGAAATAAAGGCACCTATAGGCATTCCTCCCCCCATTCCTTTGGCACAAATAAGTATGTCAGGAGTTATTCCTAATTGTTCAAAAAACCAGAAGCTTCCCGTTCTTCCAAAACCAGATTGTATTTCATCAAAGAGGAGAAGACATCCTGTTTCTTGACAACGTTTGTGTAAGGCTACAAAATAAGATGGGTCTGCCATCATCACACCGGCTTCTCCTTGTATAGGCTCTATGATTAAGGCGGCTGTTTGTTCCGTGATTTGATCAAGATCTTCTATGTGCCCAAATCGAATATGAGAAATGCCAGGCAACAATGGACGGAAAGATTGTTTGAAGAATTCATTACCCATGACAGAAAGCGATCCATGACTGGATCCATGGTAGGCATTGATACATGAGATCATGTTTATTCTTCCTGTATATCGTTTGGCTAGTTTCAATGCTCCTTCAACAGCTTCACTACCGGAGTTTACAAAGTATACATTGTCTAATGAGGATGGAAGGGTTTTACTTATTGCTTCTGCGAGCAGAACTTGTGGAGATTGAATGATTTCACCGTATACCATCACATGCATGAAGGTTTCACTTTGTCGTTGAACGGCTTTTACTACGGCAGGATGACAGTGACCAATGTTACTTACCGCTATACCGGAGATGAGATCCAAAATGGCTCTTCCTTCTTTTGTATAGAGATAAATACCGGATGCTCTCTCAATTTCTAATGCCAGAGGAGCATCAGAGGTTTGTGCCAGATGTCTTAGAAACAAGGAACGTTGAGAGATCATGATGTAAATATACAGCGCTTTGGACTAAAATCCAGCGGAGGGAATAGTAAATAGTGGGAGAGGATGCTGCTGTGAAACTTAAACTAGTCGTCTAGCTCTGCGTTATCGGGCAATTGTTTGACGGCTTTAGCTAAAAAATTACGCTCGGCTATTGCCAATGTTGCCACTTGTTGAGGTGAGATGATGGTCAGAAATTTAGGAAGGTATTCGTTTTCTAATGTGAGTGATTCCTGCTTTTTCTGTTGAATAACTAAAAGCATTTGTTTAACCACTTCTTCGTTATTGTTTTCATTGGCGATGCGTTGGCGGCATTGACGAATCGCTTTTTTTATCGTGATGCGCTTGTTTGAAAATTCATTGTATACTGGCCAAAATTTTTCTGCCTGTTCAGGAGTCAATTTTACCTGTTGAGTAAGGTAAGCAATTTTAGCGCTTTCAAAATCTGTTTTTGAAGTAGACTGCTGAGCTTTTGACAGCGTAGTTCCTAAGAATAAAAAAGTAAATAAGTAAATTGGAACAACTGTCAATAAGCGGGACTTCATATCAATTCTTCTAAGGAGCTTGATTCTAATATTATTTCGTCTACGATCTCTTCATGTAAAACGCGTTGTTGTGGGGGATTCACAATACTAGTCTCCGTTTTTTGTTCGGGACTAGTTAGTTTATCTTCCATATCAGTCACGTCAGATTGTATGATCGCACTTTCTTTAGACAAGATATCATTAATCTCGTCTGTACCAAAATAAGAATAAGAAAATATGATCAGTAGGATAGAAGTCAATCCAATACTTACCCATGCCAATGTTCTTTGGGTGGTAAAAGCAGGAAAGAGATGATGCTCCTGGCTCTTCTTTTTATTTAAGATCTGATTGTATTGTTCCTCAAAAAAATGGTCAGGAACAGTATATATATTTCTTTTGCTGTGTTTCTCCAATAGTTGTCCAGGAGTTTGCGCAAGGATATTTTCCTTGAGCTCCTCAAAGTAAGAATCGGAAGTAGTAAACGGATGTTTGATTTTTTTATCCATGACCCCTGGTTATTTACTATTACTATAGACTTTGGACAGCAGGATTACTTATTGGTTTAAATTTATTTTCAAATGCTGTTCTATTTTTTTCACCGCATGATGGTAAGATGCTTTTAATGCTCCAACAGAGGTTCCTAAGGCCGCTGACATCTCTTCGTATGTAAGGTCATCGAAGTATTTCATGTTGAAAACAAGCCTTTGTTTATCGGGAAGTGTGAGAATTGCTTTTTGTAATCGGATGCTTACTTCGTCTCCATCGACCAATGTACTGGAGTCTAGTTTGGCATGAAGGTCTTTCGTAAGATCGTATATAGGTATAAAAAGTACATTCTTCTTTTTCTTAATAAAGTTCAAACATTCATTGCTGGCTATGCGGTAAATCCAGGTATAGAGACTGGCATCTTCACGAAACCTATCTAAGTTTTTCCAGACTTTGATGAATACATTTTGAGTAAGATCGTTGGCATCATCATGATCAATCACCATTTTCCTGGTGAGCCAATACACCTTTTTTTGGTACTTGGTCACCAAGAGATTGAAGCCATAATGTTTGGTCTCTTCCTGTTTAAATAATGATATGATCTCGCTATCTTCCAAAATCTCGTTTATAAAAAAAGCCGGAATCTTAGATTCCGGCTCGAATATAATAAAATCCAGTGAAAATCCTTACTTCCTTTTTCTTTCAATTGCTTTCAGGCTGGCTTCAACAATATTGTTTGCTGTCAACCCGTATTTTTCCATGAGTTGATCCGGAGTACCACTTTCACCAAAGGTGTCTTGTGTCCCTATCATTTCTAACGGAGCAGGTGCATGTACACTCAAGGTGCGGGCAATGCTTTCGCCTAAGCCCCCTAAGATATTATGCTCTTCGGCACTTACAGCACAACCTGTTTTCTTAACAGATGTAAGGATTGCTTTTTCATCCAAAGGTTTAATCGTATGTATATTTATTATTTCAGCATCGATGCCTTTTTCTGCTAAGATCTCACCTGCTTTGATGGCTTCCCATACCATGTGACCCGTTGCAAATATGCTGACGTCTTTTCCTTCGTTTACCGTCCATGCTTTTCCTATTTCAAACACCTGATCGGCAGCTGTGAAAACTGGAATAGCCGGACGACCAAAACGCAGGTAAACGGGACCTACATATTCAGCGATGGCTTTGGTAGCTGCTTTCGTTTGATTGTAATCGCAAGGATTGATCACGACCATTTCCGGCAACATCTTCATCAAGCCAAGATCTTCCAAGATCTGATGTGTTGCTCCGTCTTCCCCTAACGTTAAGCCAGCATGAGAAGCACAAATCTTTACATTTTTACCTGAGTATGCCACAGATTGACGGATCTGGTCGTATACTCTTCCGGTAGAGAAGTTAGCAAAGGTCGCCGTGAAAGGAATTTTTCCTCCAATGGTTAAACCGGCTGCAATACTGATCATGTTAGCTTCAGCGATACCTACCTGGAAGAAACGTTCTGGATATAGCTGCTGAAATTTTTCCAACTTCAATGAGCCCGTAAGGTCCGCACAAAGTGCTACTACATTTGGATTGCTTTTACCCAGCTCCGTCATGGCATCACCAAATCCTGAACGAGTATCTTTCTTTTCTGTAAACGTATATTTTTTCATGTTGTATAATGCTGTGAGTAATCAGTAATCAATAGTCTCCTAATGTTTCTTCCAATTGCGCCAGTGCTCTTTGCAATTCGTCATCATTAGGAGCAACACCGTGCCATTTGTGCGTGCCTGCCATGAAGTCAACTCCTTGTCCCATGTTGGTCTTCATTAAGATGACAGTTGGTTTTCCTTTCGTTTGTTTGGCTACAAGAATAGCATCGTCTAATGCCGCAAACTCGTGACCAATGACTTCTATCACTTCCCATCCGAAAGCTTTATACTTTAGTCCCAGGTCTCCAAGATCCATTACTTCTTTCAACGGTCCATCGATTTGCTGACCATTGTAATCAATGAATGCAATCAGGTTGTCCACTTTATGATGTGCGGCATACATGGCCGCTTCCCATACCTGGCCTTCTTGTTGTTCTCCGTCTCCCATCAAGACAAATACATTGGTATTGTCGTTGTTCAACTTTTTAGCTTGCGCTGCACCAATGCCTACTGAAAGGCCTTGACCAAGAGAACCGCTGGCAATTCTCACACCTTCCAGATGAGCATGAGGAGTAGGGTGTCCCTGAAGCCTGGAATTGATCTTACGATGAGTTGCTAATTCTTTTACAGGAAAATATCCCGCGCGAGCCAACGTACTGTATAAGCCTGCGCTGATGTGTCCGTTTGAAAGGATAAAAATGTCTTCTCCTATGCCATCCATACTAAACTTAGCCGGATTGTGTTTCATGACTTTGAAATAAAGGAGTACAAATAATTCTGCACAACCTAAAGCACCACCCGGGTGTCCACCCTTGGCTCCATGAACCATGCGGAGTACGTCTCTTCTAACTTGTGATGCGATGCGTTCTAATTCTTTGTGTTCAGGCATGGTATTATGATATGATTTGGGAAGTATGATCTTTGGTATTTACTTTTTTTATGATGTCACTAATTTTTCCTTTTTCATCGATGAGAAATGTAGTTCGTAATGTTCCCATGTATTTTCTTCCAAACATTAATTTTTCTCCCCACACGCCATAGGCTTCGTGAATTATTTTGTGTGTATCTGCTATCAGATCAAAAGGCAACGTATGTTTTTTGATGAACTTCGTATGCGATTTTTCATCGTCAGAACTAATGCCTAAAATTTCGAAACCAGCTTTATGAAGAGCTCCTATGTTATCTCTAAGATTACAGGCTTCTTCTGTACATCCCGGAGTATTATCTTTCGGATAAAAAAACATCACTAACTTTTTACCTTTATAATCGGTAAGTGTGATGACTTTTCCATCTTGGTTTTTGCCTTCAAAATTTGGGGCTTTGTCCCCTATATTCAATGTCATGGAATAGTAACTGTTACCGTAGTTGTGTTCAATGATTTGTCTATCACTTCCAACGTAAGTGTTCCCTGGATTTTTTCTCCTGGGATTTTCGTTTCAGACCAAAGCCTTGCTGTTTTATGATCATAATTCATCAACAGCCATTTGCCATTGAGTTCCGCACGAAATGATTTTATTCCTGATTGTGAATCAAAAGCCGAAAATTCTATCCGGGTTGGAAGGATCTTTTTCGTTTTGATTTGAGGTGGAATGGTATCTCTACGAATAGCAAATTTACCTAAATATTTGATATCGTATAAGATATTGTCTTCATTCCATTCACCTCCTTCAAATTTATGGCTGCTGTTGTCGTTTACGCTGTAGATGTAGCATTTCTCTGTTTCAGTAGCTTTATCCTGAGGACAATAGCGAACGCTGATTTTCCCAAACACAGGTGTTGCAGGAGAGCAAATTTCAAAGATCTCATGGTTTTGAGCAATAACATCTGTTTTTACCTGCAGGTAAAGTGTATCAAACAGTGTGGTGTCTGCAAAAGAAAGCGTAAGCGTTTTGTGTTCTACTGTGACGTTGCGACCTGGTGGAATTGTTGCAACAAAATTGAACGCTTCCTTATAATTAAAACATTGCACTGAGTCAGGTAGCCCTTTTCTCAAATCGTATAAATAGACATTCATCAATTGAATGCGATAAGCAGGAGCCAGGACAAGTGATTTGCCTTTTAAGTATAACGTAGCTTTTTCATCCGGTTCAGCTTTGCAAGCCATCCGCAATACATTTTCATCTACCGTGGAGCCGGAAGATAATGTGGAAGAAGAATAGATATGATCTTTGTTGGCTTCTACTCCTTTGATGATGCATTTTAAAATGCTTTTATTTCCGTAAGCATCGTATACTCTGATTTCTATCTGTTTTGTTTCTCCCGGAGAAATGGTGAGTCTTCCTCGGTTCTTGATTTTTTTATAGGTGGAAAGTCTATTTCCGTCAGCTACATAGCAACGCTCCAGGCGTTGACGGCTGCTTACCAAATGTGCATAGTCAATGTGTACATTGATGTATTTGCTTTCATCAAAAGAAAAGCTTTCAATATTGTGATAAAAAATTTCTTCTCCATTTACAAAGAGTTCGATGCAATTGACACCATAAAGATTAGAGGTTTCATTCATGCGATCGGTCACTTTGAGTTCGATTCCTATGGATCCTGAAGCTTCGATAACGCCTGGTATCTGATAGGTTCCATCGGATTTCTTTTGAGCAATCCATTCTTTTAATGCATACTCTTGTTGTACACGTGAGTCAATGGATAAAGGACGTACAGCAATTTTTTGAATGATGGGAGCAAGGTTATCTCTTATTTCCGAAAAGCCAAACGACAAAGGGTTCAATACATTTTCCAATGAATCACGAATCTCAAAGTGAAGGTGTGGTCCTCCTGAACTGCCCGAATTACCTGACTTTCCGATGATCTCTCCTTTTTTTATTTTAATCAAATTTGCAGGTACATACTCATCCATTTCGAATGTTTGATTTTGGTATTGAAAGTTGAGTGCGTAGCTTTTAATGACTGGATTAAAATGATCGAGATGCGCATATACTGTCACTAATCCATTCGGATGTGTGATGTACAAGGTGTTCCCATATCCATAGGAAGAAATGCGTACTCTTGATATATAGCCATCTTGTGCAGCATATACAGGTAAGCCTGTCGAGAAACCAGTCTTTACATCTATACCTGCATGAAAGTGATTGGGTCTTAATTCACCCATGTTGGCGGATAGGAAATTTTTCTGTCCAGGGTTGATGGGGAACATGAAATATCCTTTTACTACTTGTTGAGCAGTTGAGAACTGATAGATTGCTAATAATAACAACAAGAGTATTAACCTTCCGATGAAACGGTAATTATGTCGAATAAAGTAGGGCATTATTTGATTTCAAAATTGAGCATTTCTTTATCTTCGAGGTATGCCACCAGGCGATCTCCGATCTTCACAGGCCCCACACCACTTGGCGTTCCCGTAAAAATGACATCTCCTTTTCTCAAGGTGAAAAAAGTAGAGATGTAACTGATGATGCCATCGATACCAAAGATCATTTCCTGAGTAGAACCTTGTTGTACCAACTGCTCGTTTAATTTTAAAGAAAAAGAAAGGTGATGGATGTCTTTGATTTCATCGAGTAAAATGAAATCGGATAGAGGAGCAGAGCCGTTGAAGCCTTTTGCAATGTCCCATGGCAGTCCTTGTTTTTTTAATTCGTCTTGAAGATCTCTTGCTGTAAAATCTATTCCAATGGCTACGGCATCGTAGTATCTAGAAGCAAATTTTTCTTCTATACTTTTACCTTCTTTGCTGATGCGAATTACCAATTCTACTTCATGGTGAATGTCTTTGCTGAAAGAGGGATAATAAAAAGGCGCATTGTTTCTCAGTATAGCCGTATCTGGCTTAGTGAATACGACAGGAGCAAGAGGCTTTTGATTTTTTAGTTCGCTGATGTGGTCCTGGTAGTTTCTGCCTACCGCAAATATTCTCATGAAAGGAATCCTTATTTATTTTTGAATTGCTCCAATTTGATTTGAGTTAATTTCTTCTTGGTGTCAATAGGGAAATCTCCCTTCATCATCCAGTCGTAGTAAGAAGGATCTTTTTTAAAGACATCACTTACTTTTACTCCTTTGTATTTCCCAAAATTGAATACAATTTCTGCATTGTCATTAAATGCCATTCTTCCTGCAAGATCCACGAGATTTGCTGCTGACAAATCATGAAGAGATTGCATGTCATTTTTTACAGGAATATAATCATTCCCCTTTTTATCTTTAATGGATAAGTTGTCATACTTGGCCACCTGAGCTTTTAATACTTCGAAGGTTGCCAAGGTATCAGCCTCCGCACTGTGTGCGTTGGTAAGGTCTTTGTTGCAATAAAATTTATAGGCAGCAGTCAAGGTACGAGGTTCCATCATGTGGAATATTTTTTGAGCATCTACCAGTCTTCTTCCATGAAGATCAAAATCCATGTCCGCTCTGTTAAACTCTTCCTGTAAAACAGGAACATCAAATTTTAAAATATTAAAACCGGCAAGATCACATCCTTTTAGAAAATTATGGAAAGTATGTGCGAGCTCTTTAAATGTTGGTTTGTCTGCAATGTCTTTTTCGTAGATGCCATGAATAAGGCTCGATTCCAATGGAATCGGTATAGTTGGATTGATGCGTTCTGTTTTTATTTCCACTTCGTTATTTCCAGGCAATACTTTTACAATGGAAATTTCCAGTATACGATCAGAGGTCACATTGATACCGGTCGTTTCAAGATCAAAAAAAGCCAGTGGCTTATGCAGGTTTAAAAGCATGGGAGAGGGAATGTCAAATATGGAAAGTTGTTGTTTCACTATACGTTTTGCGCGGTAATAGATAAAGCGAGATTTCTGATGTCCATACCCTGGAAATGTCCGGAAGACATAAGCAATAGATTCGTATTGCTCCAATTTTGAGACAATAAAAACTTTTCCAATTCATCGGGCTTGGTAAATACTTGAAGTCTGGGATTGTCAAATGCTTTCTTTATATCAGCATCTGTTATAGGAGCCAGTTTTTTTTGTGCAATGGTATCCGGAGAATAAAATACAATAGGCAAATCAGGCGCATCAAACGTTTCTTTGTATTGATCCAGAAACTCTTTATTTAAACTACTGAACGTATGAAGTTCTAATACCGCAATTAGTTTGCTGTTGGGATATTGGTTCTTCACTGCAGATGCTGTAGCAACAAGCTTAGATGGAGCATGTGCAAAGTCTCTGAATATGATAGATCCTTCTCCCTTTTTGATGACTTCCAATCGCTTGGATGCTCCGCTGAAAGAAGGAATAGCTTCATAGAACATCTCATCTGTGATGCCTAATTTAGTGACGACACTTTTTGCAGCATTTATATTCAGCATGTTGTGTTTGCCGAATACGGACACTTCTATTTTGCCTTTTTCTGTGATCAGAAAAGTTTTGCCGTCTTTGACTTCGTTTTTATGTTCGTTGTACTCGATGCGTGTGATGTCATCGCGTTCTTTTCTTCCGATGATGCTGGCAAGATCGTCGCTTTCCGGATAGATGAGGATTCCGGCTTTGGGCGTAGAATCCGCAAAGGCATCAAATTGTTGTACGTATTCGTCAAAGGTTGGAAACACATTGATGTGGTCCCAAGCGACTCCACTGATCAGACCGATGTGGTGATGGTAATGTAAAAACTTAGGTTGTGAATCAATAGGGGAGGATAAATATTCATCGCCTTCCAAAATGATGACCGGTGCGTCAGGTGTTATTTTTACAGGATTGTCGAAGCCTTCAATTTGCGCACCCACCATGTAATCAAATTTCTTGTGGTGAAATTTCATGACATGCAAAATCATGGACGTGATCGTCGTCTTACCATGTGAACCGGCAATGACCACACGTTGCTTGTCTAGTGATTGCAGGTAAATAAACTCAGGATAGGAATAGATAGGTAAGCCTATTTCCTTTGCTTTCAATAATTCCGGATTATCTTTTCTGGCGTGCATTCCCAACACAATACAATCCAGTTCCGAAGTGATTTTTTCAGGAAACCAGCCGTTTGTTGCGGGAAGAATACTTTCGTTTTTAAGTCTTGTTAAGGATGGTTCAAAAATTTCGTCATCAGATCCTGTGACGATGTAGCCTGATCTTTTTAGTGCGATGGCTAAACTATGCATTGCACTGCCGCCAATGGCAATAAAATGAACCTTTAATGCCGAATCTCTCATTATATTGCTCTGTTTTGAATGTACAAAAATAAAAGAAAATCAGGCAGGAACAAACTTTAGTACTTAAGGTGTTGATAGAAAAGGAGTAGTTTAGACGATAGATGTGTATATCTTTTGAATATCTTCTGAAAGTTACTAAGAAACAGCTCTTGAAAATGGACTAAGTTTGTAAAATGGATTTAGGAAAACCCAAGCCGCGTATTGTCGGATCAAAGATCAATCAGCTTTATCAGGATAAAACCATTCCCGGTAAGCTTCCTCCTCAGGCCTTAGAGCTGGAAGAGGCGGTACTTGGTGCTTTGCTATTGGAAAGAGAAGCACTCACAACAGTAATTGAAATACTTCGACCAGAAAGTTTTTATAAAGATTCCCATCAGCTCATTTACAAAGCTGTTATACAACTGTATGATAAATCTGAACCAGTTGATTTATTGACGGTAACCAATCAATTAAGAGAAAATGGTGATCTTGACATAGTAGGCGGCGCTTACTATGTGACTCAATTGACTACCAAAGTAAACTCTGCCGTGAACGTGGAGTTTCATGCGCGTATTGTAGCGGAACAATCCATTAAACGAGACTTGATTCAAATCGCTACAGAGATCCATAACCAGGCATACGACGATACAACAGACGTTTTTGATTTGCTAAATCTTGCGGAAAGCAGATTGTACGGAGTGTCGGAAGCCAATATCCGTAAGAACTACGAAGACATGCGTTCTTTAATGGCTCAGGCCTTGAAAGAATTGCAGGCTAAAAAAGATCATGATGCTACATTGACTGGTGTTCCAAGTGGATTCACCAGCCTAGACAGGGTAACAGCAGGTTGGCAAAAAAGTGACCTGGTCATTTTAGCCGCTCGACCAGGTATGGGTAAAACAGCATTTGTATTGTCAACAGCACGGAACGCTGCCGTTGACCATAATCAGGGAGTTGCCATCTTTTCATTGGAAATGTCCCGCATACAATTGGTCAATCGTTTGATCTCTTCTGAAGCAGAATTAGGAAGTGAAAAAATAAAAAAAGGAAACCTGGAAGAGCATGAATGGGCTCAGTTGCACCATAAAATTGCTAAGATTACCAGTGCTCCTATATTCATTGATGATACACCTGCGCTAAGCATTCGTGAGTTGCGTACCAAATGCCGCAGACTAAAAGCCAAGAACGATATCAAAATGATCATCATCGATTATTTGCAATTGATGTCCGGTGATGGAAATGCGAAAGGTAGCATGGGTAATCGTGAACAGGAAATAGCTTCCATTTCAAGAGCATTGAAGAACCTTGCCAAAGAGCTGGATGTCCCGGTAATCGCTTTGTCTCAGTTGAGTCGTCAGGTAGAAAACAGACCAGATAAAAGACCTCAATTATCAGATTTGCGTGAATCAGGATCTATTGAACAGGATGCTGATATGGTTATATTTTTATACCGTCCGGAATATTATAAGATCGATGTGGATGAAGCGGGTAACTCTTTGAAAGGAGTGGGAGAAGTGATCATCGCCAAACACAGAAATGGTAGCTTGGATACCGTTCAACTACGGTTTGTCGGTAACTTTACGAAGTTCACGAACCTGGAAGAAATGTATGATTCGGACGATAGTGGTAAAACTGGATACGATCCGAATAATTTTGGTTCAGCGCCTAAAACATTCAGTAGTAAGATCAATGATCTACCTAAGCTAAAAGACGAGGACGAAGAAGAACCATTCTAAAAAATAAAAGATTTGCACATAAAAAAGAGCGGCTTCATGCCGCTCTTTTTTTATTCAAACTCGAGTTGTTCCAATGCCGCTTTCAGTTCGCGTGTTGCCTTATCATTTTGCTGCTGAATACTGAGTTCTATGCCTTTTTTTAGAATGAGCTTTGCTCGCTTTTCGTTTCCCTGTTCCAACAGAAAGTGAGCAGCAGTATAGTATACAGGCAGATAGTCTGCATGTTCAGACAATAACAAATCAAAAAGGGCGGAAGCCTGATCAGGCAATTCATGTAAGTATTCCATGGCCAGACCGTAGATAGGAAAAGGATCGTTCACATCTTCTTCACGGAATTTTTTTAACAGTTCGATCCTTTCTTTATTCATATTAATAGAATTTCTACACAAAATAGGTAACTTAAATTTAAATTTTTAAGTTTAATACGCTATACTAAACACTCAAGAAAAATTCACACAATGAAAATATTAGTTTGTATTACCAACGTTCCTGATACGACTTCAAAGATCAG
>JAQBNU010000132.1 GCA_028288365.1 Chitinophagaceae bacterium
TGACGATTCGTTTCACTCATAAGGATGGTTCTGTAGATGAAATCAAAGCAAACCATACTTACAACGAGCAACAAATTGAATGGTTCAAAGCAGGAGGTGCATTGAACATCATCAGAGCAAGTGTGAAAGCATAAATAGAGATCTGAAATCAGAAATCTGAGATCAGAATTGGGTAAAATAAAAAGAGTCTCGCTATTATAGCGGGACTCTTTTTTTATGCTTGGCTTGTCAATTCAATTTTGCTTTCTCTTATCTACCTGTTATAAGTCATCTCCAGGATTTTCCCATACGCCTGCGCACTAAAAGGTTTCTCCATATACCCGATTACATTCTCATAACCCGCAGATTGTTTTTTATCGTCAGGATTGACAGAGGAAGTATACATGATGACCTGAACTTTACGACTCAATCCTTCATCACGCATTTTCTGTAAAAATTCAAAACCGTTCATTTTAGGCATGTTGATGTCTAGCAACAGTACGTCTGGCAAAGGCTCTGAGAGGATAAGCAGATTCTTTAACTTATCTAACGCTTCCAATGGTTTAGAAAAAGTGGTCACCTCACAATCCTTGTCAAAGTTAGCAAGAAGCTTTTTCGTAACGAAGTTAATGGCTTCGTCATCATCTATTATAAAGGCTTTCTTGACATGTTTCATATACTAGTAATTTGTTCTGTGGAGTCGTATTTTTTATACGAGCATTTTTTTTCGTTTCACAAGATAAGGCAACAAGACCTGATCTACAGATTGGCGCACGTCACATTCTATCAGGTCAATTTTATATTGAGCACATTTTTCATAGATATCCATCATCATCCCCTTCATTCGGTTTTGGTATTGTTGACGAATTTGAACTGGATGGAGTTTTACTTTCTCTTTGGTTTCAATATCTATGAATTCGTAGGGTCTGTTTTCAAAAAGAAAATCAAATTCAGTAGCCTTATCGATCGTATGAAAAACCAATACTTCGTGTTTATTGTGTTTTAGATTTCGCAATGCAAGAAATACTTCTTCTATGTTTTCCTGCTCAAACATATCAGAAAAGACGATGACCATGGCTCGACGCCCTACCTGGTCAGCTATAGATTGTATGGCCTTACTGACAACGGTTTTAGAGCTGTACGCAGGAGGATGGGTAACTGTTTCTTCTAAAATAGAAAGGAGTTGATTAAAGTGCGTACTGGTGCTTTTTAGGGCACTTTGAAAATGGATATGATCGGAGAATGTCGCTATCCCAAAAGCATCGCGTTGCTTTTGAAACAATTGAAACAAGCAGGCTGTAGCAAGGGCCGCGAAGCGCATTTTAAGATGACTTTCCTCAGGGTAAAACATAGATCCTGACACATCCAGCAAGACATAACATCTCAGGTTGGTTTCTTCTTCGTAACGCTTGGTATAAAGACGATCTGTTTTTGCAAATACTTTCCAATCTATATGACGTGTACTTTCACCAGGATTATAGATTCTGTGTTCTGCAAATTCTACAGAAAAGCCATGAAAAGGAGATTGGTGCAAACCTGTGATGAACCCTTCCACCTGCTTACGAGCGAGCAGGTCGAGGTGCTTGAATATTGAAATATCTTCTAAATTGATATTCATGGTACAAGTTATAATATGCTTTTAGGAGTATTCTGTAAGTAAATTTCCTTTATTTACAGCCCTAATTTGTGCTATTCGAAGGGAATAGTTAATTTATTTGAAACTTAATTAAAAAAAATTACATTTACTTACATTTTATAACCTATAAAATTTTAGAGTACCGTGGAAGAGAACAAAGACAAGGAGCACGTTGAAATTTACTCTAAGCGAGTAAAGGCAGGGAAGCGAACTTATTTTTTCGACATCAAATCTACTCGTTCCAACGATTATTACTTGACGATTACCGAAAGTAAAAAGAGATTTAAGGACGACGGTTTTTTTTATGAAAAACATAAGATTTTTCTCTATAAAGAAGACTTTGCTAAGTTTCTAGAAGCATTGCAACAGACGGTAGAACACGTAAAGACCGAGCTTTTGCCTGATGTAGACTTCGACAAATTCAATCAGTCTCCTGAAGAAGAAGAAAACACAACCGGTGGTGACACAGAATTGAAATGGGAATAATCCTTGGCTCTCAATAAAGTGAGCTTTTTTTCATTTTTGTTACTTCAACGCTCTTTTTAACAAAGAGTGTTCTATTTTTGTAAAGAATAATATTAACTAATTGAAATAATGGGTTTGCAGTGTGGGATCGTAGGATTACCTAATGTGGGTAAGTCGACCCTTTTTAATGCGTTGTCAAATGCAAAAGCGGAAGCAGCTAACTACCCGTTTTGTACAATTGAGCCAAATGTAGGAGTTGTTACAGTTCCTGACGAGCGTTTGGAGATATTGGAAACATTAGTACATCCAGAAAGGGTTTTACCAGCAGTGATTGAATTTGTCGACATTGCGGGTTTGGTAAAAGGTGCATCAAAGGGGGAAGGGTTGGGGAATAAATTTCTCGCCAACATCCGTGAAGTAGATGCGATCATTCATGTGATACGTTGTTTCGAAGACGATAATGTGGTTCACGTGGCTGGGAAAGTAGATCCGATTGCTGATAAAGAAATCATAGATACAGAACTACAGTTGAAAGACTTAGATTCGGTAGAAAAGAAAATAGCAAAAGTAGAAAAAGCAGCAAAGGCCGGAGACGCAAAAGCGAAGAAGGAGTTAGCTAATCTCATGCTTTTCAAAAATCATTTACTACAAGGTAAAAGCGCCAGAAGTCTTGATCTTGACGAGGAAGATAAGAAGGTAGTAGATGATATTCACTTACTTACTATAAAGAAAGTCATCTACGTTGCCAATGTGGATGAAAATTCTTTACCTGATGGTAATAAGTATGTTGAGCAGTTGAAAGCAGAAGTAGCCGCTGAACAGGCCGATGTCATTATCCTATGTGCTGCGATAGAAGCGCAGATTGCGGAATTGACGGATCCTGAAGAAAGGGCATTGTTTTTGCAAGAATATAAGTTGACTGATTCGGGACTGAACAAACTTATCAAATCGTCATTTGCGTTGCTTAACCTGATTACGTATTTCACTGCGGGAGTGAAAGAAGTAAGGGCTTGGACAATTAAAAAAGGATGGAAAGCTCCTCAAGCAGCTGGAGTAATTCATACGGATTTTGAAAAAGGCTTCATTAAAGCAGAGGTTATTAAACTTAGAGATTTTCAGCAGTTCAAAACAGAAGTGGCCTGTCGTGAAAATGGAAAGAGTTCTATTGAAGGGAAAGAGTATCTGGTTGAAGATGGTGACATCATGCACTTCAGATTCAATGTTTAAACTTTGAAACGAATTTTGTAATTTTGTTGTTGAATCAATCAGAAGTATAATTTTAATATTTTTTCTAAACAGATAAAGTCGTGAGAGTAAGAATAATTTTTGGTTTAAAAAATAAGGGAGCTTATGTTCCTTTTCACCATCAGTATTTGATACACGAGTTTGTGCAGCCTTATATAGAGCGTTACGAGAGTTCTATTGGAAAGACTGCAGATAACTATAATTTCTCTGCTTTGAAAGGCCAGACAAGAGTTGGGAAAGATGGGTTGCATTTCTATTCTAGCAAAGTAACACTTGTCTTTTCTTCTATTGACAAAGCGTTAATCGATTCAGTAATCAAAGGGATTTTCTCTCAGGAAGAAGTAACAATTGGAAGATTGGAACTGAATCCAATGAATGTTGATATGGAGCAAGTGCCTGTATTAACGAATGAAACTAAATTCATTTGTCTTTCGCCTTTATCTATTGTACATCCTAGTGATGGCGGTATTGATGCAAAAAGATTTGTGAGTCCTACACTGGATGAATTTTCAGATCATCTTTTTGAAAGCACCATGATGAGAATGGAAAAAGCAGGCTATACACAAGATCAGTTAGCAGCGTTTTTTAAATTTCAATTGGTACCGGATGCAGATTATTTAGGTAAGATCAAGAACGAAGAGAAAAAATTCGCTCGCATTTTCCCTGTGTATTTTGAAGGAAATAAAGCGGAAGTGAGAGGATATACTTTTCCATTTACTCTTTACGCAGATCCTGAAGTACAAAAATTTGTATTCAATGCAGGTATCGGTGTATTGACGGATAGAGGATTTGGAATGCTGGACATCGCTAATGCTGATCCCAATCAGAGAGTTACTGCTTACGAGATCAGTAAGTAACGCTTATCGATTAAAGTTTGTATTCCCGACAGAACTCATCGTCTGATATCCTATTAAGCGATCGTAAAATTCTCCCGGTACTCTATAATACACAATGACGTCGTATACGTTTTCTGTAGCGTTGTAATTGCCTTCGTAGTAATTTTCGTCCATGCCTTTTCCTGTTACGAAATAGCGGTAGTTGTAAATACCTTGTTTTAGAAAGAGACTTGCCTCATACGCTTTGTTTTCACTGTTGTATTTCATCCTATTGTCAGGCGAAAGCTCCCAATTGCTAAGTGCTCCATACACATAGACATTTGCATTAGGTAACTCCTGCGTCTCTAGTGAGAAGTGTACAGTTCCATAATCAGGTTCTATTCTTGTACCACTGGTTTCATAGTTTTGAATGTAGTACCTCCCATTAAGATCATCCCACAAAATATACATGTTAGATGCTCTGGTTTTATCAATGGCTAAGAGGATATCTGTACTGTCTTGTTTTTTTATGATTCGACCGACATTGAATCCTCCAAAATAAAAACTTCTCATATCGAAGTAACGGTATTCATTTCCTCCTGGAAAGGTACTGGCATCGTTGTAAAAGATATAGTCCAGTTCTCTTTGGTCCTCTTTAATGTACAAGGGATAAAGAGGAGCGGTAGCTGTACGCCAATCGTAGTTTTGTCGCACAATAACTTTTAGTTGTACCGAAGGATTGACTAGGGTATAACTGGGATAAAAAATATTAAAACTTACCATTTGGTGAGTTTTGAGTTTAGATGTATTGTTGGGAAAATTAACCTGTCCGGAAATATCTATAGATTTTTCTACTATAAGGAATCTTCGGGTAAGCAATACTTTTTCTTCATCGCCTTCTTCATACACTTTGATGAAAAAATTGCCACTGACATTCATAGCAGGAATTGGCGCGGTATAATGCGTGAATCCTGTTTTAGTAGCCGCTGAAAATTGTCGGCTTTGTATGAAGATCTCATTGAAATCACGCATGTACTGGATGCTTTTTAAATTAGAAGGCTGCCAGTCTGAATTACAATGAATGATTTTAAAATAATAAGAATCTGCTTCATCACTCAACTCGTCAAACTCTAGTGATAAATCCTGATTAGATAAATATGTAATAGGAGTGATGGCTGTATCAGAGGTGCGGGAATAGAACTGTACCGTTTTTATGGTGGCTTTATAAGTCGCATCTACTCCAGGTACTTCTGCATGGAGCACGGTGCAACTTAGCTCAACTAAAAACAGAAAGAAAAGGACGGTTTTGTTTTTCATTTCACGGACGTATAGAATGGATAACGAAATGTCTAATCACAAATTATATAACTGTTGAATAGTAGTCGTGATTGGTTTAAGCCTGGTGTAATCAACTCAGTTTTTCCAGTTCCATCATTTTACTTTCCCATTCGTTTTGTTTGCGTTGCAACAACGGTTGAAGAGCAGCATGCTTTTCACTGTATAATTTCAATTCTGCATCTTGTTTGTATACCTCGTCCGATGCTAGTTTATCTTCGACCACCTTCAATTCCTTTTCTAGCGTTTCAATGTCGGTTTCAAGAAGAGTGATTTCTTTTTTTATTTTTTTAATTTGCTTATCATCCACAGTATTCATGGACTTACTCACTTCTTGTTTAGCGAGTACAGGTTTTGCCGATTTGGGAGTTGTGTCTTTTTTATCGTTCAGTTCTCGTGTGGCATTCCATTTGACAAACTCGTCGTATGTGCCTGGATACTCTTTGATTTGATGATCTTCGATCCACCAGATTTTATTAGCTGTTTCGCGCACAAAGTGGCGGTCGTGAGAAACAATCACAATGGTGCCTTCGTATTGCGTCAATGCCTGTATCAAGCGGTTGACGGAAGACATGTCCAAATGGTTGGTAGGTTCATCCAATAATAAAAAATTGGATTGAGAGACCAATGTTTTAGCCAACGCGACGCGTGCTCGTTCTCCTCCGGACAACACTTTTATTTTTTTAAAGACATCATCACTGGAAAATAAAAAACAACCCAGAATGCTTCGCAGTTCTGTTTCTGTTTTTGTACTTCCCATCGTTTTAAGTTCATCGAGTACGGTGTTCTCTACTGTCAGCGATTCTAATTGATGTTGTGCATACGAGTAGCTTTCTACCTGATGACCAAATGAATGTTCTCCTTGAAAAGTTTCTTCACCCGATATGATGCGCAATAGGGTCGACTTTCCTTTTCCGTTAGCACCGATCAAAGCGATCTTGTCGCCTCGTTCGATGCGGGCTGTAGCGTTTCTTAGGATATGGTTGTCTCCATAACTTTTGGCAATCTTATCAAGGCTTACAATACTTCTGCCAGGTTGCACACGCATGTTGAAACGGAAAAGAACTTTTGCTTCTTCATCCGGAATCTCTTCAATGACATCCATGCGTTCCAATGATTTTACACGAGATTGCACTTGTCGAGCCTTACTGGCTTTGGCTTTGAAGCGTTCTA
This sequence comes from Chitinophagaceae bacterium, assembly GCA_028288365.1. GTDB lineage: Bacteria > Bacteroidota > Bacteroidia > Cytophagales > Cytophagaceae > JACMQM01. Next base: position 6,649 of record JAQBNU010000132.1, read on the forward strand.
TGAATTTTTCCGTTTGCTTTATTTTGGCTTGTTGATTTTCGTAAGTACTCTTGAGAATTTCAGAACGCAATTCTTTCTCTTCTAAATAGTAGGTATAGTTTCCCTGATAAATTTCAAGATCCTGGTACTTTACTTCTACGATCATGTTGCAGGTATGATCTAAAAACTCGCGGTCGTGAGAAACGACAATTGTTGCGCCTTCATAATCGGTGAGGTATTCTTCTATCCATTGGATGGATGGTAGATCCAAGTGGTTGGTTGGTTCATCCAGCATGAGCAATGATGGTTTTTGCAAAAGCAACTTTGCCAACATCACGCGCATTCTCCATCCTCCTGAAAAATTCTTTAAGGGTTTGGTGAGGTCTTCTGTACGAAAGCCAAGTCCTTCTAATATTTTTTCTGTTTGAGATTGTATAGAGTATCCATCGAGACTTTCGAATCTTTCCTGAAGACTGCTTAATTTATAAACCAGGTCTTCCTGATAATCCGTTTCCATTTGATGAATGACTTTGTCCATTTGAGCCTGCACTTCATTGGCTTCAGCAAATGCTTCCATGGCAACAGCAAGAATACTGTCTTCGCTTTGATAGGAAAGCAAATCCTGATTCAGATAACCGATGGTGCAATCGTTGCTTTTGGAAATAGAGCCTTCATCCGGAGTCATGTCTCCATTGATTAATTTCAGCAGGGTAGATTTTCCAGTACCGTTTGCTCCGATTAATCCAATCTTATCTTTGGGCTTAATTTGTAATGAGATGTCCTCGTAAATAGGACGAGCCCCGATGTAATAGGATAAATTGTGAATAGTAAGCATACTACAAAGGTAATATATCCAATCCTTCTTTTTAAGTTTGTAGCCCAAATTAAGAATTATGAACAAACCTGATTTTGATGATATTTTTATGCAGTTGGCTGAAAACCTTGCTTTGAAGTCACATTGCATAAAAAGACAGGTAGGAGCTGTCCTTACAAAAGACACGAGGATCATCTCTATTGGCTATAATGGTCCTCCTGCGGGCACGCACAACTGCGATGAGGAATGGCCGGAGACGGGTTGCCCCAAAGACTCTAAAGGCAGTTGTTCGTTGGCATTACATGCAGAACAGAATGCCATCATCTTTGCTTCTAACAATGGTTCGCAATTGAATGGATCGACGCTGTATGTGACATTGTCTCCATGTTTATCGTGTGCGCGTCATATATTTTCTGTAGGAGTAAAGAAAGTGATATACCTTCATTCGTATGCCGAATACAAGGGACTTCAGGAAGATGAAGGCGTCGCTTTTTTACGGAAGTTCGGAGTTGTGGTAGATCGCTATACGAAAGTCGCAGGTTAAAATAGATAAGTGCTTATATGATATTGACTTCGATTTCTAATTGAATTCCAAAGATTTCCCAGATAGAATGTTTGATATCCTGAGATAGTTTTTTGATGTCTTCGCCTGCGGCATGTCCATAATTCACCAGTACCAGCGCCTGATCTTTATGTACTCCATAGGTTCCAAAACTTTTCCCTTTCCATCCGGCTTTTTCAATGAGCCATCCTGCCGGAATTTTAACTTTGGTTTCATCAATGGGATAACTGATGATAGAGGGATACAAATCTTTGAGAGATAAAAATTGGCTTTTACTGATTTCAGGATTTTTGAAAAAACTTCCAGCATTGCCTATCTGTGCGGGATCAGGAAGCTTCGACTGACGGATAGAAATGACCGTCTGACTGACATCCCGAATGGTGGGAAATGAGATTCCCATTTTGTCCAATGTATCTTTGATGGCACCGTAGGTAGTATTCAGTGTGGCATTTTTCCGTAGCGTAAATTCCACTTTTGTGATCACCCATTTACCTTTTTCTTCTCGCTTAAAGATGCTGTCCCTATAACCGAATTGACATTCGCTGTTGGTGAATTGACGTGATGTCCCAGTATGTATATCCAAAGCGGTTACTGTATGGATGACGTCTTTTACTTCTACACCGTAAGCTCCGATGTTTTGAATAGGGCATGCACCAACGGAACCAGGAATCAATGACAGGTTTTCTATTCCGGCCCATCCCATATTTACCGCATGAAGTACCAGTTGATGCCAGTTTTCTCCTCCTCCAACTTCAATGGATATACGATCAGTTGTTTCTTTTACTATGTGGATGCCCTTGATGTTATTTTTTAATACAACACCGTCAAAATCTTCTGTAAATAAAATGTTACTTCCTCCTCCTAGTACCAACAACGATTCTTCTGCAACCCGCTTGTCAGCTAGCAATGTGCGTAATTCTTCTTCGGAAGAAAATGCTGCAAACCATTTTGCTTTGACATCCATGTGAAAAGTATTCAGATCGAGAAGAGGATGGGAGGGAGTGAGCATTTAAAAGAATTTTGTTCAGGATTTTATACCACAAAGCTATCACTCTGACTTTAAAAAAAGTGTGAAATCTTGCGTTAAAAAAGAAAAACGCATTTTTATTTATACTGATTCTAAATTACAATTGTGTGTAAATACTCCACATTTATAAGGAGTAGATAGTCAGTGTATTATATGGAACATGCATTTTTGCGCAGTATAAAGGCTTTTCAGCATGTGAAAACAAGTTTGATTAATTCAATTTCAGTAATAGATTTGTGAGTCTATTCAAAAAATGGCCATAGAAAGGGATAAAAATATTGTCTAACATGTCCAAAACATCGATTTCGAACCTTGTATCAAGGTTATCTTTACTGATAATTCTATCATCTTTTTTCTTTACACCCTCTCGTGCTAACGCCCCGGATCCGGGATTAGTTTCCCAAGGAGAAGTTTTGTTCAAGGAAAACTGTAAAACTTGTCATGCTGTTCACACCCAGGAGGTAGGTCCTGCGCTTAAGGATGTGACCAAAAGAAGAGATGTCAAGTGGTTGTCCGCTTGGATCAGAAATTCTTCTGCGGTGATTGCCAGTGGCGATAAATATGCGAACGACTTGTTCAACAAATTTGGAAAGTCTCCGATGACTTCGTTCTCTTCGTTTAAAGACGATGAGATCAAAGCTATCTTAGCCTACATTGATTCAGAGAGTGCAAAGGCACCTGAAACGGCAAAAGCTGCTGCGACTACCGCGGATGGTACAAATGCTAACGCTCCAAAACAAGACGATACGACTTCAACTATCATTTTGATATTGGTTGTGGTTGTTTTGATTTTGGTGTTGACCACTTTGATCGTCTTCTTATCGGTTATCAAGAGATTCTTAAAAGATAAAGAAGCTACCCTAACAGAAGAAGATAAAGAATTGGTCAATCAGAAATTTGACCTGGTAGTGGTGGTGAAGAGCAAAATGTTCATCACGATTGTTTCTCTTTTATTTGTCTGTATCGCAGTTAGAGCATGTTGGTTAGGCGCTTTGTCTATCGGTGTAGAACAAAATTACGAGCCGGTTCAACCGATTCCTTTTTCTCATAAACTACACGCAGGTGATAATAAAATCAACTGTAACTATTGCCACACTGGTGCATACAAATCCAAACAAGCCAACATTCCTTCTGTAAACATTTGTATGAATTGCCATACACACGTAAAAGAAGGTCCTAAATATGGTAAAGAAGGAATTGCTCAAGTAGTGAAAGCCTACGAATCTGGTGCACCAATCAAATGGGTAAGAGTTCACAACTTGCCTGACTTGGCTTACTTCAATCACTCTCAACATACTACTGTTGCCGGTATCGAATGTCAGAAATGTCACGGTCCAATTGAAGAAATGGAAGTTGTGAGACAACACTCTCCATTGACAATGGGATGGTGTATCAACTGCCACAGAGAAACGGCGGTGAATTCTAAAGACAATGCGTACTACGATAAATTGTTGAAAATACACGCAGACTCTAAGAAGAAGGGTGATATGAAAGCAGAAGAGATCGGAGCTACCGATTGTTCTAGATGTCACTATTAATACTAAGCATAGCCTAATACACAATAGTTCATACTTAATATGAAAGAAAAAAATAAAGTATTCTGGAAGGGCGTAGAGGAACTTCAAAACGAACCTGAATTCATTAAAAACAATTTGAATGAATTTCCTGCGTCAGCTTTGGCAAAGGACGGGTCTGATGATAGTGCTCCTGATAGAAGAGACTTTTTGAAATTGGTAGGATTCAGCGTTGCTGCAGCTACATTAGCAGCTTGCGAAGCTCCTGTAAAAAAAGCTATTCCATATTTAAATAAACCGGAAGAAATCGAACCGGGTATTGCCAACTGGTATGCATCCACTTATACAGAAGGTGGTGATTATTGCAGCGTATTGGTAAAGACTCGCGAAGGTCGTCCGATTAAAGTTGAAGGAAATAAATTATCGAGTGTATCACGTGGTGGTGCTTCTGCAAGGGTACAGTCTTCTGTATTGAGCTTGTATGATACAGAGCGTTTGAAAGGCGTTCAAGTGGCAGGCAAAGCTTCTTCATGGGAAGCAGCAGATGCAGCGATCATTGATAGATTAGCGAAAGTTTCTCAGGAAGGTGGAGCGATCAGATTGGTTTCTTCTACCGTATTAAGTCCTACTACACTTAAAGCAATCGCGGAATTCAAAGCAAAATATCCAACTACAGAACATGTAGTGTACGATGCTATTTCTGCCAATGCTATTTCTAAAGCCAACGGCATCTCTTTTGGTAAAGCAGTGATTCCTTCTTATGATTTCAGCAAAGCAGAAATCATCGTAAGTTTCGCCGCTGACTTTTTAGCGACATGGTCTGCTGGTGATTACTCTATCGATTTTGCAAACACAAGAAAGCTAAGCAAAAACAAAAAGACGATGAGTCGTTTGTATGCTTTTGAAAGCAATCTTTCATTGACTGGTAGTAACGCGGATTACCGGGCTCCTATTAAATTGTCTCAGGAAGGTTTGTTTGTAGCAGAACTATACAACAGACTTACATCTGCTCGTATCAACACAGAAGCAGTAAAGAATGATATTTTGGATCGTGCAGTAAATGACTTGCTACAACACAAAGGCAAATCAATTGTTGTTTCAGGATCTAACGATGTTAATGTTCAGCTTCTCATTAACGAAATCAACCTGGCGTTGGGGAACTATGGCAAGACCATTAACCTAAGCAGTCCAGTTAATTATCGTTTAGGAGACGATGAAAAAATGAATCAATTTGTAGATGATTTAAACGGTGACAAAATCGCTGCTGTTATTTTCTACGGTGCGAATCCTGTTTACGATCATCCAAGAGCAGAAGAAATTAAAGCTGGTTTGAAAAAAACTAAACTTTCTGTTTCGTTTGCAGACAGAGCAGATGAAACGGCTTCAGCGGTTGAATTCATTACACCGGATCATCACTACCTTGAATCATGGAACGATGCTGAACCTAAGCCTGGTTTCTATAGCTTATGTCAGCCTACTATTTCTCCATTGTTCAAAACAAGACAAGCACAAGAAAGTTTATTGAAGTGGGCAGGTAACAATGCCGACTACTATACTTATTTAAAGAATAACTGGACAGCTACTGTTTTGAATGGTGCTTCATGGGATAAAGCATTGCATGATGGTGTGCACGAAGCGGCATCTGTTTCTACAGAAGTAGCTCCTGTGAGTTCTAACTTTAATGCATCAGCAGTTGAAGCAGGCATTGCTAAAGTATATTCTTCAGGTAAAGGAATTGATTTGAAGTTGTATGAAAAAGTAGCGATCGGTTCTGGTGCTCAAGCCAACAACCCTTGGTTGCAAGAACTTCCTGATCCTATTTCTAAAGCCACTTGGGATAACTATTTGGCGGTTTCAAAGAAATACGCTGACGAGAACAATTGGAAAGAAGGCACTTTGGTAGATGTCAAAGTGGGCAATAAAAAATTAGCAAAAGCGGTACCCGTATTGATTCAACCTGGACAAGCTGCAGGAACAGCTTCTTTGGCCCTTGGTTACGGAAGAGAGAAAGCTGGTAAAGTGGGTACAGGAGTAGGAGCGAATGCTTTTGCTTTGGCTTCTATACAAGAGGGCTTGGTTCAATACAGTGCATTCAACGTAACGATCACTGCTACCGGAGGATTTTCTCAAATCGCTCAGACACAGACTCACCATACGATCATGAATCGTCCTATTGTTCAGGACGCGACATTAGCTGACTACATTAAAGATCCATCAGCAGGTAGATTCTTCCCTACGGTAACAACCGCAGATGGTAAGGTAGCTCCTGCTAAAGTAGACATTTGGAAAGATCAGCATATTCAACCTAACCATAAGTGGGGTATGAACATCGACTTGAACTCTTGCCTTGGTTGTGGTGCTTGTGTGATTTCTTGCCAGGCTGAAAACAATGTTCCTGTTGTTGGTAAGAGAGAAGTGATCAACCGTCGTGAGATGCATTGGATTCGTATCGATAGGTATTATAGTTCAGATGCCGAATCGAAAAAAACAGGTGTTTATTTCGAGGGTGATACGGAAGCAATGGAACACCCATCTGAGAATCCTCAGGTGACTTTCCAACCGATGATGTGTCAGCACTGTGATCACGCTCCATGTGAGTCAGTATGTCCGGTAGCTGCAACAACACACAGCACGGAAGGCTTGAATCAAATGACTTATAACCGTTGTGTAGGTACAAGATATTGTGCGAACAACTGTCCATACAAAGTACGTCGTTTCAACTGGTTCAAATATTTCGATAATGGAGAAGTATTTGACAAAAACACATCCATGAATACAGCGCTTGGCCGCATGGTATTGAACCCAGACGTAACAGTTCGTTCACGTGGTGTGATGGAAAAATGTTCTATGTGCGTACAACGTATCCAAGAAGGTAAGTTGATTGCTAAGAAAGAGAAGAGACATGTAAAAGACGGTGAAATCAACATCGCTTGTGCAGCTGCTTGTCCTACGGAAGCGATCACGTTTGGAGACCAGAACGACTTGACAAGTAGAATTTCAGTTGAAAGAAACGAATTGAATAAAGAAAGAGCATACGCGGTACTGGAAGAATTGAACGTACAGCCGAACGTATTATACTTAACAAAAATCAGAAACACTCAAGCTTAATTATAAATTAGTATGCACGTTACTTCATCGGTAAGACCCCCTCTGGTAACAGGAGGCAAAAAATACGAGGATGTCACCCAGGATATTTGTAAGCAGGTAGAGGGAGCTCCTTCTACAGCTTGGAAAATCTCTTTTACCTTTTCGGTAATCATATTCATCTACGGAGGCTATTGCTTGTGGATGACATGGTACGATGGTATCGGTATGTGGGGATTGAATAAAACCATAGGTTGGTCTTGGGATATCACGAACTTCGTTTGGTGGGTAGGTATTGGTCACGCCGGTACGTTAATTTCTGCCGTCTTATTGTTGTTCCGTCAAAAGTGGAGAACATCCATTAACCGTGCAGCAGAAGCGATGACTATCTTCGCTGTAATTTGTGCTGCTACGTTCATTATTGCTCACATGGGACGTCCATGGTTGGGATACTGGGTGCTTCCATTACCCAATGCATTTGGATCTCTTTGGGTAAACTTTAACTCTGCCTTGATGTGGGACGTGTTTGCGATCTCTACATATTTCTCGGTTTCATTGTTATTCTGGTACGTAGGTTTGATTCCTGATTTTGCTACCATTCGTGAAAGAGCTACTGGAATTCGTCGCGTGATCTATGGAGCACTGAGCTTCAACTGGGATGGTTCTGCTAAAACATGGTCTAGATATGAAGCGGTAAGTTTAGTATTGGCTGGTGTAGCTACACCACTTGTACTTTCAGTACACACCATTGTATCCATGGACTTTGCAACTTCTATCATTCCTGGATGGCATACAACAATCTTCCCTCCTTACTTCGTTGCCGGTGCGATCTTCTCAGGATTTGCGATGGTATTAAGTTTAATGCTTGTAACAAGAGTATTGTACAATCTGGAAGATTACATCACAATCGATCACGTCGAATCAATGAACAAGATTATTCTGACAACAGGATCTATTGTTGGAATTGCTTACCTGACAGAGTTTTTCATGGCTTGGTATTCTGGTGTCTATTACGAAGCCTTTGCTTTTCAGAATAGAGCTTTCGGTCCTTATTGGTGGGCGTACGCAAGTATGATGACTTGTAATGTAATTACTCCTCAACTATTCTGGTTTAGAAAAGTGAGAAGAAGTTTAGTGTGGACGTTCATCTTGTCTATTATCGTGAACATTGGTATGTGGTTTGAACGTTTCGTAATTATTTGTACTTCGCTTAGCAGAGATTTCATTCCGTCAAGCTGGGCGATGTTCTCTCCAACCATGTATGATGTAGGTGATTTCCTATTCACTTTTGGTTTGTTCTTTACATGCTTTTTATTATTCGCTAAATACTTTCCAGTGATTAATATGGCTGAAGTAAAAGCAATCATTAAATCGTCTTCAGAGGAAAAACATTAATAATTAAGTATCTACTGATACATAGCAATATGGAAAAAGAAAATAGCTTTTTAGTAGGAATTTACGACGACGAGGACGTCCTGTTGGATGCAGTGGCAAAGGTGAGGAAGTCGGGCGTTAAAATCCACGAGTGTTACACTCCATTTCCTGTTCACGGATTGGATGATGCCATGGGATATAATTATTCAAACTTACCCATAGTAGGGTTTCTATTTGGGGTAACAGGAACTATTTGTGCACTTACCATGATGATTGGCATGATGGGTTTTGATTGGCCAATGGACATAGGTGGTAGACCTTATATCCCTCTTCCTGATTTTATTCCAATTACTTTCGAGTTAACCGTTTTGCTTTGTGCGTTCGGTATGACTATTTCATTCTTCATCGTAAGTAATCTGAATCCCTGGAGCACGCCACGCATGTTTGATCCAAGAAGTGTAGATCATAAATTTGTAATGGCTATTGACTTAGGAGTAAACAAACAAGATGTGGCTTCAATAACCACTCTTCTTAAAAGCTCTGGAGCTTCGGAAGTAAATAAAAAATCATTTGAATAGTTGAAGGAATCATAAAGACTATGAATTTTACATACATCAAATTAGTGCTCATCGTTTCTGCATTAGGCTTTTTCGCTTCGTGTAATCATAACTTTGACCGTATCCCGGTGCATCAGAAGCCCCGCTTGGAATTTGCACCCAACATGTACCCATCAGAAGCTTATGAGCCTGTAACTGTTATTCAAGATTCTGTGAATTTTCCGGAGGCATATAACCAGATGCCCGGCAACAATGGAAATGGTAACCTTAGACTTCCTGTAGCTAATACAATTAAAAGAGGTTTCACTCCTTACCACATCAGCAAAGACAGTTTGGAATATGCTTCCAGAACATTGCAAAACCCCTTGGTCCTTAACGATCAGGTATTGGCAGAAGGTGAAGTATTGTATGGTCGTTTCTGTCAGCATTGCCATGGTGAAACAGGTGCCGGTGACGGTCCTGTAAGTCAAAAACTAAAAGGTGTTGCAAACTTAGCAGGTGGTCAATTATTGACAATTTCACAAGGCCATATTTTCCACGTGATTACTCGCGGTAAAGGAAGAATGCTTCAACATGCTTCTCAAATCGAAGCAAATGACAGATGGAAGATTGCTTACTTCGTGAAAGAAAAATTGCAGAAAAAACAATAGGTTACTCTACTATATTAATTGAATTCATTTACCATGAATCGAGACGAAAAATTCATATTTAGTTCAAGCGCCAAGAAAAAACTTTTTATCACTCTTGGTATAGGTGTATTGCTTTTCGCAATCGGTGTTTTCATGTTAGCGACCGGATCAGCTCATCACGATGAAGGTCATGGACATGAAGCAGTAGTAAGAGAAGGTTTTCATGCTGTAGTTGAGCATGCTGTAACGGGCGATTCTTCTACCGAATACAATGCACAGACGGAACATTTAGAAGGCGTTCATGCTTCAGAAAAATTAGAAGAAATAACGGTAGACACCGCGGCAGCAGAACAAGCTTCAGTTGAAGACACCTTGGCGGCACATGAAGCAGTGGCACAAGCAACAACAGTTGACACAACAGAGTCAGATCTTGAGTTGGCTCATGACAATGCGCATGTAAAGCCGGAAGCGATTGGTCAGTCTGTAGAAGATGATCATTCCAAAGGACACGGTGAAGAAGCTCATGCTTCCTCAGAACATCATGCTGAAGCAGCACATGGCGGAGGCCATCACGAAGCACACTGGACACTTCGTATCATCAAAGATCTTTGGTTGAATAACGTATTTTTTGCAGGTATTGCATTAATAGGTGTATTCTTTATAGCCTTCAATTATATTGCATGGGCAGGCTGGTCGGCTGGTATCAAACGTATCCCTGAAGCATTTGGTGCTTATCTTCCTGTTGCCGCTATATTGACAATTGTATTGTTGGTTTTCTTTCATCACGATTTATTTCACTGGACTCATGCAGATCTGTATGACAAAGCAAGCGTTGATTATGATTCAATATTGGATGGTAAAAAAGGATACTTGAATTTCCCCTTCTTCATTATTAGAGCAGTTGTATATTTTGCCATTTGGATTTCATTGTGGAAAGTATTGCGTAATTTCTCTATTCAACAAGATTTGACAGGTGACTTAAAATACCATTTCAAAAGCGTCGTATGGTCAGCTGTTTTTGTAGTAACATTCGGTATAACAGAATCTATGGCTGCCTGGGACTGGTTGATGTCTACTGATCCTCACTTCTTCAGTACAATGTATGGCTGGTATGTATTTGCGAGCTGGTTTGTGTCGGGATTAGCAATGATTACTTTGTTTGTTGTTGTTTTGAAAGAAAATGGATACCTAAGTTTCATCAATGAAAACCATTTGCATGATTTAGGTAAGTTTGTGTTTGCCTTCACTGTATTCTGGACCTATGTTTGGTTTGAACAATTCTTATTGATTTATTACGCCAACATACCGGAAGAAGTAGGTTACTTCGTGCAACGTTTGAAATCAGATGCATATACTCCTATTTTCTTTTTGTCACTAGTCATCAATTTTGGATTTCCTTTCTTGGGTCTTATGACGAGAGCTGCGAAAAGACAAGGTGCTATTCTAAAGGTAGTTTGTGTAGGCGTTATTATGGGACACTGGTTAGATTTCTATATGATGATAACACCTCCAATCTTGGGTCAATCAGGTGGACTTGATGTGAAGTTCTTATTTGTTGAAGTAGGTATGACAATGATCTTTGCCAGTGTATTCCTTTTCACTATACTTACTGCTCTATCTAAAGTAGGCTTGGTGGCTAAAAATCATCCGATGTTGGAAGAAAGCGAACACCACAGCGTATTTTAATCTACCGATTGAGTATTATAAAACGATTTAAATAATAGATATGACAACCATTTATATCCTAGCAGCAGTAGTATTAATCGTAGCTATACTTGTAGTGATCTTCAGATTACAAGTGTTGTCTGCTGTTCTTAAAGGCAGGTATGAAAAGCGTGTAGGTATTGGAAACGACATCAATGCATTGCTTTTTCTAATAATATTCGTAGTAGGATTAGCGGGCTTTTGGTATTCTTATAATCAAGCATCTGCTTTTTTCTTGCCAGCTCCGTCTTCTGAGCATGGAGTAAAAACAGATTATATGTTTTGGTTTACCATGGCCATCTTGGTTTTAGCCTTTGTTGTCACCAATGCATTACTTTATGTTTTCCCAATTTTCTATAAATTTAAAGAAGATAGAAAAGCATACTTTTATCCGGACAACCATAAATTAGAAATGATCTGGACGATCATTCCTGCATTAGTAATGGCTGGGTTGGTAGTGTTTGGTTACAAAGAGTGGACTGCTATTACGTCTCCTGCTCCTAAAAATGCAGAGGTGATTGAAATTATGGGTAAGCAATTTGCGTGGCAAGTGAGATACCCTGGTGCGGATGGCGTGTTGGGTAACTACAATTACCGTAACATTGATGCAATCAATGAATTTGGTATTGACATGAATGATTCAGCTTCATACGATGATTTTATTCCAAGAGAATTACACTTACCTAAAGGTAAGCCTGTATTGTTGAACATTCGTGCTCGTGATGTGATTCATAGTGTGTTCTTACCTCACTTCAGAGTGAAGATGGATGCAGTTCCAGGTATGCCAACTCACTTCTGGTTTGTGCCTACAAAGACAACGGCTGAAATGCGAATAGAAACGGGCAATGCTAAATTCAATTATGAATTGGCTTGTACTGAAGTATGTGGTCGTGGTCACTATGCGATGCGTTTCCTTGTAGTAGTAGATGAGCCGGCTGATTACGAAAAATGGAAAGCAGAGCAAGAGTCATTTGCTTCAGTGAACAGAGATTATGCAGCTGAGAAAGCTCCTAAATTGGTAAGTCTTCTTCCTGTAAAAAAGACTGCTGATAGCACAAGTACAGAAGCTCCAGTGACAACACCTTCAACTGATTCAACAAGTACAAAGGTTGATAGCACAGCTACTGCTTCAAAATAGATTCAATACAAGATTATAATAATTGATCATCACTTATATTAATACCTATGTCATCTGCTGATATCCATTTACATCAAGATCACTCACATGACCATGATCACGATCATGAGCACCATGAATTACCATGGATTAGAAAGTATATTTTCAGTGAAGACCATAAGATCATTGCTAAGCAATATCTTATCTCTGGTATTCTTTGGGCGATCCTTGGTGGATTGTTCTCATTGATTTTCCGTATTCAGTTAGGATTTCCTAACGCGGATTTATCATGGATGAAACCTGTACTAGGAGAGTGGATTCAGAACGGGAAATTAGATCCTGAATTTTACTTGGCTATGGTTACCATGCACGGTACCATCATGGTATTTTTCGTATTGACAGCCGGCTTGAGCGGTACATTCAGTAACTTCCTTATTCCTTTACAAATTGGAGCACGTGACATGGCTTCAGGCTTCCTGAACATGTTATCTTTCTGGTTCTTTTTCCTTTCCAGTGTTGTCATGTTCAGCTCTATATTTATCTCTACAGGGCCAGCCTCTGGTGGATGGGTGATTTATCCTCCATTGAGTGCCTTGCCTCAAGCCATGAGTGGTTCAGGATTAGGTATGACATTGTGGTTGTCGTCGATGGCCATCTTCATCGTTTCTTCGCTGTTAGGAAGCTTGAACTATATAACAACGATCATTAACTTGAGAACGAAAGGTATGACCTTTGACCGTCTTCCATTGACGATCTGGGCGTTCTTTATCACGGCTATCATCGGTGTACTTTCTTTCCCTGTATTGTTCTCTGCAGCATTGTTGTTGGTCTTCGACAGAAGTTTCGGAACAAGTTTCTTCTTATCTGAAATTTACATTGGCGGTGAAGCACTTTCTAATCAAGGTGGATCAGCGATTTTGTTCCAGCATTTATTCTGGTTCTTAGGTCACCCGGAGGTATACATTGTATTACTTCCTGCATTGGGTATTACTTCTGAAATCGTTGCTACGAATTCTCGTAAACCAATCTTTGGTTATAAGGCGATGATTGGTTCAATCTTAGCTATTGCGTTCTTATCGTTCATTGTATGGGCTCACCATATGTTCATTACAGGTATGAATCCATTCTTGGGTTCAATCTTCATGTTCCTGACGTTGATTATTGCTGTACCTTCAGCAGTGAAAGCCTTCAACTACATTGCTACTTTGTGGAGAGGTAACATCATATTTACACCAGCAATGTTGTTCTCTATTGGTCTGGTATCGTTCTTCATTTCTGGAGGATTAACGGGTATCATTTTAGGTAACTCTGCGATCGACATTCAATTACATGACACGTATTTCGTAGTGGCTCACTTTCACATTGTAATGGGTTCTGCTTCGTTCTTCGGTATGTTGGCGGGTGTTTATCATTGGTTCCCAAAAATGTTCGGACGTATGATGGACGAAAGATTAGGATACATTCACTTCTGGTTAACGTTCATCGGGGTGTACATTGTGTTCTTTCCTATGCACTACATTGGTATCGCTGGTTTCCCTCGTAGATACTATAGCTGGACAGGCTTTGACGCCTTCAATAGCTTTGCGGATTTGAATGAATTGATTTCTATTGCAGCGATTCTTGTATTCATTGCCCAATTCATTTTCATCTTCAATTTCTTCTACAGTATCTTCAAAGGAAGAGTATCTTCTTTGAATCCGTGGAGATCGAATACATTGGAATGGACTACTCCACTTAATCCTCAGCACGGCAACTGGCCTGGTGATATTCCTCACGTGTACAGATGGCCATACGATTACAGTAAGCCAGGTCACGATGAAGATTTCATTCCTCAGAATGTTCCTTTCTCGAAAACACCACATTCTAATTTCCCTCACGAGAAAGATTTACACGAATAAGTATAAAAAATAATTATCATGTCAGGCAAACGGTACCATAGTTTATTCAGAAGATTTAATCTGATAACTATAGGTACCGTTTATCTTGTTATCCTGGCTGGTGGGGTAGTGCGCTGTACCGGTTCAGGGATGGGCTGTCCGGATTGGCCAAGATGTTTTGGTACATGGGTGCCTCCAACAGATGTTTCTCAGTTACCTGCTGATTACAAACAAAAATATAAAGTACAAGGACATGAAGCGGAGTTCAATGTGGCTAAAACATGGACAGAATATGGAAACCGTTTAGTCGGAGCGCTGACCGGTATTTTTATTTTTTGCATGTTCGTTTATTCCATTCCATTTTATAAAGAAGACAAACAAGTTTTTTACTTCAGTCTGTTGGGTCTATTGCTAGTGGGCTTTCAGGGTTGGCTTGGAGCAAAGGTGGTTGCTTCCTATTTGTCTCCCGTCATGATCACACTGCATATGGCTTTGGCCATGCTTCTGATTGGCGTGTTATGGTACGTTTACTTTAGAGCATCTAAAGCAGTATGGCTGTCAGGTTCTTTGTTTAACAGACTTCGTGCATATAAACTATGGCTCTGGTTGCTGGCTGTGGCTACTTTTATTCAGATCATTATAGGTACACAGGTAAGAGAAGAAATAGATATGATTGCTGATGCTATGAACCATGCAGGACGCGGTAAGTGGATCGACTTATTGAAAGAGAACTTCATGGCTCATCGTATTTTATCCTATTTCATAGCTGCGCTGACGGTTTATCTTTTGATAAAAGCCCGTATGGATTGGGAATTGGGCAAAGGTGCAAAAAAGGTAATCTACGCGATAGGCTTTTTTATAACATTAGAGATGATAATCGGTTACGTTTTAGTACTTTTACAACTCCCTGCATTTGCTCAACCCCTGCATTTGCTCAACGGATCAATCATATTGGGTTTAGAACTCTTACTCCTGATGGTGATGCTAAATATTCAATATACACCCCTTTCTTCCAGCCATGTCAAGTAATTCTGCCGATATAGGATTTATGAAATTGATGTCTCTTAAAGCAGGAGCATACATCAAATTGCTGAAGATGCGGTTGACCCTATTGGTGTGCTTTTCCGCGGCATTCGGTTATTTATTGACAGGGCATGCCTGGTACAATGTACAGTTCTTATGGTTGTTACTAGGTGGCTTTATGGTCACCGCTGCGAGCAATATCATCAATCAGATCTGGGAAAAAAACAGCGATGCATTGATGAAACGCACAGAGCAAAGACCTCTGGTAACAGAGGTACTATCAGTCAATGAAGCACTACTCTTCACGTTGTTATTGGCTTTCGGAGGTTTTGCCATTTTTGTTTTTAAATTCAATTTGAATGCAGCCTTCCTCTCACTGGTATCATTACTCTTGTATGCTTTTGCTTATACTCCATTAAAAACAAAAAGTCCCATTGCTGTTTTTGTAGGGGCTATTCCTGGAGCATTGCCTCCAATGATAGGATGGGTAGCGGCCACAGGCCACTATGGATGGGAACCGGGAATATTATTTGCCATTCAATTCTTCTGGCAGTTCCCTCACTTCTGGGCAATTGCCTGGGTGCTGGATGAAGATTACAAAAAAGCAGGCATCAAGCTATTGCCTTCAGCAGGTGGGAGAGACATGAAGACCGCTTTTAACATCATGATCTATACCTTGCTATTGATCCCTTTGGGTTTCATGCCTTATGTGATAGGAATGACGGGAATCAATTCAGCCTTGGTGGCACTCGTAGCAGGTATCTTATTTCTTGCTCAAACCTTTTACCTCATGCGGGAAGGCTCAAACAAAGCGGCTAAGCTGATCATGTTTGGATCGTTCCTTTATTTGCCTGTTGTTCAAATCGCTTATCTATTGGATAAAATTTAATCACTATGAATACTACAACTGACACGACTTTACCAGGCTATTCAAGACCGGAAATCATCAATTCAAAAAAAATGATCCTGTGGTTATTCATCGTCACGATTGTGATGTTGTTTGCTGCATTTACCAGTGCCTATATTGTGCGTAAGGCAGACGGTGAATGGCTACTGTTTTCATTGCCTTCTATCTTTGCTTATAGCACAGCCATCATTTTGTTGAGCAGTGTCACCATGCAATGGGCGTATATTTCATTGAAGAAAGGACTGATCGAAAGAACGAAGTTATTGGTGAGTGCAACGTTTGTATTGGGACTAGCCTTCTTGTATGTTCAGATACTTGGTTGGGGACAATTGGTAGAGATGAATGTTTTTTTAGGAGGTAGCAGCAGCAATCCTTCGGGATCTTTTGTATACATTCTTTCAGGTGTACATGCCTTTCACCTGGTTACCGGATTGATATACATACTAATAGTATTTTCGATGCTTTTTTCAGATAAAATCACGAAAGAAAAATCCTTACAATTTGAGCTGTGTACAATATATTGGCACTTCTTAGATTTGCTTTGGATATATTTGTTTGTATTTTTACTGGTCAATAATTAATTCGTAACAACTAACTATTTTATATGGCAACTGCTGCAGTAGATAACGACAACAAAAACTTATGGGGTGGTGGGGTTGAACCCATGAAAGTCAGTTATGGCAAACTCATGATGTGGTTTTTCCTTTTGTCTGATGCTCTTTCTTTTTCTGGATTATTGATCACATACGGAACGATCAGATACAGTCACGATGCATACAACGGGTTGATTGATAAATTTGTTTTTTCTGATACCTACTGGCCAGTTCCTGAAAAAGTATTTACTCACATTCCTTTTACTCATACTCCATTTCCATTGGTGTTTGTAGGGATCATGACTTTCATCCTCATCATGAGTTCTGTAACCATGGTATTGGCTGTAGAAGCAGGTCATAGAAACGATAAAAACGATGTGCAAAAATGGTTGTTGTGGACGATCCTTGGTGGTATCGCTTTCGTAGGTTGTCAGGCTTGGGAATGGACGATCTTCATTACAGGTTCTGAAGAAGGTAGAATGTTATACGATGGTTCTATCTTTCACGGTGCAAACCTGAGAGCGAACGAATACGGTCCTGTTCCATTTGCTGATTTATTCTTCTTCATTACAGGATTCCATGGTACACACGTAACCAGCGGTATCATCATCAACATCATTGTATTTTACAATACGGCCATAGGTACTTATGAACAAAGAGGTCACTATGAAATGGTTGAAAAGGTAGGACTTTACTGGCACTTTGTAGACCTTGTTTGGTTATTCGTATTTACCTTTTTCTACCTGGTTTAATTTTATTCACGCATTAAGATATAAAGTATATGTCACACGCTCATCACGAAAGTACTCCAAGCCTTCATGTTCATCCGAAGGATCCTGCTAAGATCCGTAAAGTATGGGTAACAGCTGGTATCTTGGCTTTTGTTACAGGAATTGAATTCATCTGTGCCTTCACGATGCACCGCGGTCCATTTTTGACTTCGATATTCGTGTTGCTTACATTCGTTAAAACCTTCTACATCGTAGGAGAATTCATGCACTTAAAATACGAAGCCAAAATATTGATCTGGTCAATTGTATTACCTGTCATGTTTATCATTTGGCTTATTACAGCGTTGCTTATGGAAGGTGGTTACATCTTCGTTGAACGCGGAATGATATTTAATTAATCTCTATGAAATATCTTTTAAGGATCGGCTTGCTGTTTATTATTATACTGCTGCCGATCCTTTTTATTTTATTCTTTAATGTATTTGGCGAGAATCATCATCGCCTTTTTATTTTTCAACCCATCGATTCGGTAGAGACGAAACAAGGGTATCAAATTACTAAAGCCTATACTGTACCTCCTTTTCAACTGACTTCGCAAGAAGGTAAAGCGTTTTCTTCTGAATCGTTGAAAGGGAAAATCTATGTGGCTAATTTTATTTTTACGCGTTGTGAAGCACAGTGTAAGGATATGTCTAATCAATTGATTCGTGTACAAGAAGCCTTCAAAGAAGATTCCATCGTTTCTATTGTTTCGTTTACTGTAGATCCGGAATACGATACGGTAAGTGTATTGAAAGCTTACGCAGAGCAACATCAGGCAATGCCAGACAAGTGGATCTTTTTGACAGGAGCAAAAGAATATATTTATAAATTAGGACAAACAGGTTTCTTTGTTTCTACGATGGAAGACAAAGATCAACCGGTTAATTTTATTCACAGTGAAAAGTTTATACTCGTTGATCAACACGGTTGGATCCGTGGATTTTACGATGGTACAGATCAGAAAGAAGTAGATCGATTGATCACAGAAATAAAAGTATTAGAAGATATAGCAGGTAAAGATGGAAATTAAATGGGTCTCTCGTAAATTGGTAAATGCCGTTTCAATCACCATTCCATTGGCGGTGGGCGTGTTGTTGGGTGTCCGTGTTAAATTTGATTTAGGAGAATGGACAAGTTTGTTGCCGCATCTCAATGCTGTGCTTAATTCTGCTACAGCAATTTTATTGATAGCGGGTTGGTTTGCCATTAAAAGTAATAAGAGAGAGCTTCATAGAAAGCTCATGACTACTGCTTTCTATTGCGGATCTCTATTTTTAGTCAGTTATGTCTTGTATCACTTCTCCAACCACTCGACACATTATGGAGGACAAGGAATCATCGTATATATTTATTATACATTGCTTATCTCACACATCCTATGGGCTGCTATCGTGGTTTACTTTGTGCTCATGGCGATGTATTTTGCATTGAAGGGTGAGTTCGAAGAACACAAACGCATTGTAAAATGGGGTTATCCGATTTGGTTATATGTATCGGTAACCGGTGTCATTGTATACTTAATGATTAGTCCTTATTACGTTTAAACAAAAAGACCATGAAAAAGACTTCTCTAGTGATTGCTGCCGTTGTGATACTTCTCGTGCTTAGCTCATCTGCTGATCTTTTAGCGCAGTGTGCCATGTGCAAAGCAACGGTAACAGAGAATGTTATTTCAGGTAAAGGCAAAGGCCAAGGATTGAATTCAGGAATTTTGTACCTCATGGCTTTTCCTTATATCATCGCTTCTGTGATAGGCTACTTTTGGTACAGAGCCTATAAGAAAAAACAGAAGACCACACTTTCCAATTAATACCGGAAACGAGATACGAAGGCATTCGTTCCTCCTCGCTAGCCCCTTATCCCTTTTCACCTTTTTCAGTGGGAGAACATCCGGGATTTTAGTAAATTAAAACAAAAACGGGCTTTGCAGAATAGGAAACAATTTTTGTGGACATCCTTCGGGTTCACTTGCATCATTTTTTTGATTGCTGCAGGAGCCTTATGGAATCCTCGTATTTCTATTGTTCAACAAGATCCAGCGAAGAAAGTACAACAAAAAGTTTTGTCGCATTTAAAACAACTGAAAGATATCAATCGAAATGTTGTCAACTACCTCAATGGAAAACAAGACGATAGTAAAATCTATTTTTATGAAATAGAACATGAAGTAGAAGGGGAGTGGGTTTGTATTTACAAAAATAAAGAACTCATTTATTGGTCTACTTATCAATATGTACCTCAATGGAAAAACATTGAGCATGTGGACAAGGCTGGTATCATCTCAGATGCGAAAGGAAAGTACCTGACATACCGTACACATTTCAACAAAGGAGAGAACCACTACGATGTGGTATCCGTGCATCCCTTGTATCGAAACTATCCTATTGCTAATAACTATTTAAAATCAGGAACAGACAAAGTGATTTTCGGAAGTGACAATGGCCGCATTGTTATTGATCCTACAAGTGGCTTTGTGAATATAAAAGACAACGAAGGTAATTTTTTGTTTGCGTATGAATTGGAACAAAACTATGTCTTGCAAACCTCTATACTTGTTTTATTGTTGCTCGTTAGTGTTGTTGCTTATTTTTTATGGTTGTTCATCGGCTTGAAACGTTGGTACTTTAAGGGAAAATACCACAGTGAAAAAGTGTTTGTACTTTTATTAAGTTTTGGAATAAGCGTTAAGCTCTTACTCTATATGCTTTCCAAATGGTCTTTGCTGGAAGGAATAGCATTGTTCGATCCTTCGTATTTTGCCTACTCGGTTTTCTCTCCATCCATTGGAGATTTTTTTATCAATGCAGTGATTGGATGTTTGATCAGCGCTTTTATCTACCGACACTATTTGTCATTTGCCTGGACAAAAAGAATGTTGTTGATCAAAGGCAGAGGTCGCTTATTGTTTGCCAATTTATTATTGTTGTGCAGTTTTGGAATGTTCGTAGAAGTATATCACATCATGGACATCCTGCAAAGACATTCACAGTCTGTCATGGACATCACGTCTAGTGTTGATTTTGATTGGCTTCGTGTATTGTCTGTGCTGACTTTGCTGCTGGTAGGATTGAGTTATTATTACATCAACCATACGATCATCAGAGTATCCGTTCAACTGGCGAGTAAAAAAAGTATTGTACTCTTGATGATAGTGATTACCTGCTGCTTGTCACTGGTATTGTACTATACTTATTCTTCTGCATGTCTGCTTCCTTTCATACACCTGTTATTATTGACGATCATCTTGTATACAGGTTATATTCGTGAAGTGTCATTGATGCGTTACCAGGCTTACCTGTATTTCTTCTTCTATGCCATAGAAATTGCCTGGGTACTGGCTTTTGCAGTGCAAGGTTATTATGTAGAGAAATTGAATCGTGACAAAGAAAAATACTACTACCAGTTATTTGTGGACAATGATATACAAGGTGAATACTTGTTGCATGACGCATTGGACAATATCGCTAAAGATGCTTACATCAAGAATGTATTGTTGTCTCCTTTCGGAGATAAAGAAGAACAGGTGGAACACAAAATTCGCAAGATTCATTTGTCCAATTACTTTGACAAGTTTGACATCAATGTTTTCTTATTCGATGCCAATCAGAAAAATTATGCAGATACAACAGGGAAGAATGACCTTTCTCGTTTTACCAATAGTTTTTTGAATAAAAAATTCAGAACACAATTCCCCAATATTTATTTGGTAGAAGAGCCGTCTAACTCGGAGGCTAAAAAGTACTATTGTTTTCAGCGGATCACTTATGGTAAATTGATATTAGGCTATTTAGTCATTGAATTGAAATATAAAAAAATACAACCCAATAGTGTATACCCTGAACTTTTGGTAGATCGTAAATATAAAAAGAATATTCCTGAAGGGGCTTACAACTATGCTGTATACGAAGACGATAAATTAATTTATTCAAGTGGAGTACTGAACTACTACAGCACCTTGAATAAAGAAGACAGGAAGGCCTTAGACGTCAATTGGGCAGGGATTTTCAAAGGTGATTTTCATCACTGGGCAAAGAAGAACGAAGCGGGACAGTTGATTATTATTTCTTCAGAAGCATCACGTAGTTATGTATTGATCACAAACTTCTCTTTCTTTTTCATCATCAATGTATTTATACTTTTAGTATTGGTGTTGGTCAATCTGATACTCTTTCGCTTTTCGAAAAAATCAGTGAGCTATGCTTCGCGTATACAGGTGTACATCAACATAGCTTTCTTCCTGCCGCTTTCGATCATGAGCATTGTGTCGCTGAGCGTCATCACCAATAATTACCTGGATGGATTGAATAAAAAAATCACCGGTACAGCAGAAGAAATTTCTGTATTGGTTGCCGGTATATTGGATCAGAAGAAAGGCAAGACGATCAGTTGGACCAATACGCAGGATAAGATCACCGATCTTTCGCGTTACTCTGAAGTCGATCTGAATGTATACACGAATAAAGGAGTACTTTATTATTCCAATCAACAAGACATCTATAAGAAAGAAATTGTTTCACGTCAGTTGAATCCCAAAGCCTATTCTGCTATTCTTGAACAACGCAATCAGGCCATTCTGCTCAATGAAAACATTGGAGAGTTGGATTTCAAAATGGTCTACACCGCCATTCGATCGCAGGAAAGCGGCTTGATATATGGTGTATTGAGTGTTCCTTTTTTTGAATCTAAAAATGAATTGGATGAACAATTGATTCAGGTGTTGAACACCATCATGAACCTGTTCTCTTTTACGTTCATTGCGTTATTGATCCTTTCTTATTTTGCGTCCAAATACCTGACCTATCCGTTGCACATGATCACGCAAAAGTTGAGTCGTATTTCACTCACTTCAGAAAACGAACCGTTGCAATGGACGGGCGATGATGAAATCGGGCGATTGATTACACAATACAACAGCATGCTGAAAGTATTGGAAGAAAATAAAAAGATGTTGTCGCGTACCGAGAAAGAATCGGCCTGGCGTGAGATGGCCAAACAGGTAGCGCATGAAATCAAGAATCCGTTGACTCCGATGAAGCTGAGTTTGCAACATTTGATCAGAAGAATTGACGATGAAAAGGACTTGCCTCTTTCTCATAAAGAAGGCTTGATGAATACCATTCATTCCTTGCTTTCACAGATTGATAATTTAAGTGATATCGCGGGTTCGTTTTCTGCTTTTGCTAAACTACCGGAACCCATTATGGAAGCCTTCGACCTGACGGCATTGATCAAAGAGATCTCTCTGTTTTATGCTTCTTCGAGTCCGCTTAAACTGGAAATGCAGCATACAGAATCTCTTTTTATAAAAGGAGATCAAGGCTGGATGCACAATGTGTTGAATAACCTCATCATTAATGCCTATCAGTCTATTCCGGCCAATCAGAAGGCAGAAGTTACATTGGGGTATACCTTTCAGCAGGATTCGGTATTAATCTATGTGAAAGACAATGGAGCGGGGATACCCGAGGAAATTAGAGAAAAGGTATTTCAACCCAATTTCAGCACCAAATTCGCTGGTTCCGGGATCGGCTTGGCTTTGGCTAAAAGGGGAGTGGAATATATGGGCGGTAAAATTTGGTTTGAGACAATGGAACATCAGGGAACCACGTTCTATATACACTTACCCATTTAATCTGAATGATTGCGCGACTGCTCGCTGTACTGCTTTTTTTTGTACTAAGCCCGATGATGCTGTGTGCGCAGATTACGAACGTTCGCTGCAAATGGATCAAAGTAAATCCTGCCGCAGAAGTACAACTCGACAGCACCACCGTATTGCCTTCCTCCATCAGCATTACCGGTGGTGGCGATTCTTTGCGTTTGCTATACGATGCCAATACAGGGAAAGCCAAGTGGTCGGGCAATACCACTGCAGATTCTGTACTCGTTTGTTTTCGTATTTTGTCGTATGATTTAGCATCACGTCATTACAAGCGAAGTTTGAAGCAGTACGATACATTAGGCTACTATCGAGACGATCCTTATTACAACCGACAATTTCAGGGTCGCAAGGAAGAATTGTTTTCTTCTCCCGGCATCAATAAAACAGGTACGATATCTCGAGGGATCTCTGTAGGGAATAACCAAAGCGTGTTTGTCAATTCTGTATTGAACTTACAACTGGAAGGAAAGTTGACGGAAGACATCAGTATCATCGCCAGTATTTCCGACCAGAACATTCCATTTCAACCAGACGGTAATACACAACAGCTGCAGCAGTTTGATAAAGTGTTTGTTCAGTTGAGAGGTAAAAAAGTACGCTTGACAGCAGGAGATATTTTGCTGCAAAGTAAGAAAAGTTATTTCTTAAAATACTATAGAAATGTACAAGGAGGATTTTTAGAATACGATAACCGATTAGATTCTACCGCCAAAGGAAAGTCGTATACGAGCGTGGGTGCTGCTGTTTCTAAAGGAAAATTCAATTCACAACAGTTTGGTCCCGGTCAGGGAGCAGATACATTGATAGAAGGTGTGCAGGGACCTTATCGTCTGAGGGGACCGAATAACGAGCGGTTCATCATCATACTGGCCAACTCGGAAGCGGTGTATCTCAATGGAACATTATTGAAAAGAGGTTTCGATTATGATTATGTCATCGATTACAACCAGGCAGAAATCACTTTTACTCCACGAGTAGTGATTACAAAATATTCAAGGATGCGCGTTGACTTTGAATTTTCTGATCGAAATTATTCACGTACAACCTTGCAAGCTTCCAATACACAAGAATATAAAAAGGGCTTTTTCTATTTCGATTATTTTTCTGAAAAAGACAATCCTAATAATCCGCTTGCTGTGACTTTATCAGAGCAAGATAAACAGTACCTCTCTACCATTGGAAATAATTTGGATAGCGCTTTTGTTACAGGTGTTGATTCTGTCGGTTATTCTGCCAATACGGTGTTGTATAAAAAAGTCAACACTCCGGTTGTACATTATGTGTATTCCACTAGTCCTGATAGCGCCTTTTTCCAGGTAGGATTCTCACAGGTAGCAGCAGGTACAGGGCATTACAGGCTTTCTACATCTGCGGTGAATGGTAGGATTTATCAATACATTGGTCCGGATAGTGCCGATTATGAACCGATCATTTTAGTGCCTACTCCTAAACTATTAAGAATGGCAGTTGTGGGCGGAGGTATTAAAATCACGCCGAAAGATAAAGTGACAGCAGAAGTAGCGTTCAGTAAAAACGATTTGAATCTTTATTCTACCATTGGCAATAACGAGACAGACGGTTGGTCTACCAAAGTAGGTTATGAAAATGCAGGCAGGCGTGTTATTAAAGATTACAATTGGGTGCTAAGTACCAATGTTGAATACAACCAGGCGCGCTTCTCCGCGGTAGATCGTTTCAGGAGTCCTGACTTTGAACGGAACTGGAACGAAAATGTCAATATAAAAGCGGACAATACCATCATTGATGGAAGCACCGGACTTTTTAAAAATGAACAAAACAAAATGATTTATAAAATCACCCGCAGGGATAAAGGTACAGATGTCAATGGTTATCAGCAGGAGTTAACCGTCAATAAAAGTTTTGGCCGTTACCAATTTGTGTCGAATGGATTTATGGCTAAAAATAACAGGGCCTTCCAGAAGTCTGACTGGTACAGGGTTTCCGTGAGCCAGTATTATAAAACAAAATACTTTGCTCCGGGTGTAGAATATTCAAAAGAATACAACGCGATAAGAGACTCGATAGGAAATATCGCTTCTTCTCTCATGAACTACGATCAACTCAGGGCTTATTTAAAATCCAATGATACATTGAAAGTAAAGTTTGCGGCCGACTATGCATACCGTGTAGACAATGAAGTATACCAGGGACATTTTGCTCCCAACTCCATTGGGCAAACGCTACAGGCGAGTGGAGGAGGAACACTCAAAAAAAATCATGAGATCAATGTGTTGATGACATACCGTAACCTGAACAATAGCATTGGTCCTACACCCTTGCCAAATGAAGAGAATGTGACAGGACGTATAGATTGGAATACCTCGATGTTTAAGCGACATATTCGTTCTGAAATTACGATGACAACCAGTACGGGTAGAGAATTAAAGCAGCAGTATATTTTTCAGGCGGTAGCCAGTGGTTTGGGAAACTATGTATGGAGCGATGCCAATAATGACGGTGTGCAGCAATTGAGTGAATTCGTAGAGAAAAAATTAAATGCTCCTACAGAATACATCAAAGTTTTTTTACCTACCGATCAATACATCAAAGCGTATTCTAATACATACAACCATAGGCTGGACATCACGGCTCCCAGGACTTGGAAGACGAGTAAGTCGCAATTAAAAAGGATTACCGCTAAACTTTCCAACTTGTCTTTATGGACAGTCAATAAAAAAATAAAGTCAGAGAATTTTGCGGATCGCTTTTTACCTTTCAATCAAAATATATCGGATTCAAACTTACTTTCCATTCAACAAACCATAAGAAGTACATTTTTCTACAATAGATCTAATCCAGTATATGGAGTAGAAGGATCTATATTGATGAATAACTCGAAAACGTTTTTGAATCAGGGTTTCGAAAAGAAAAACCAGCAAGAATGGAACCTTGTTGCGCGTTACAATGTATCGTCCTATGCTTCCATCAAATTTACCGGAGCGGAAGGATTGAAGTCTACGTTCTCCGATTTTCTCAGCACAAAAAATTATGAAATCAATTATTGGCAAATGAATCCGGAGTTGTCTTTTCAACCTAAAAATACGTTACGTTTATCACTGTTGGGTGGCTGCACCTTTAAGAAAAATGTGTTCGAAGCAGGAAGCAATGAAAAAGTAAATTTGTACAACGGAGGCTTTGAAATGAAATTCAATAAACTGTCGCAGAGAAATGTGACCAGTACCATCAAGTACATTCGTATTGACGCGGACTTTCACGATACTCCTTTGGGTTCGCCGTTAGGATATGAAATGTTGGAAGCATTATTGCCAGGAAACAACTTTACCTGGAACATCTCCTGGCAGGAAAAACTATTGAATGGATTACAATTCTCCTTTTCCTATGAAGGCAGAAAATCAGAAGGATCCAAGGCCGTGCATATTGGAAGAATGCAGTTGTCGGCACTTTTTTAGGAACAAAAGATCAGGTACGAGGGACGCAAGATGTTTTTATTTATCTCGGTTTCATTCAAGTGTTCTTATTATTGCAAATAACATTTTTGAAATTGCCTCTAACTCTTGTGACAAGTGTGAAGCTTCTTCTAAGTGAATTTCATTTTCAGAAGCTAAAAATGAATCAGAGCAGCGGATTCGAATGCGGAAGCACGGGCTATAATCATATAGTTACGTTTATCCTTTTTACTAATCTTAGCACTGCCTTCGGCAATATTCAACATAATACTCAAGGTAGATCTACCCAATTGATTTTTCGCATAGGGAGGAATTGCTGAAGCATTTTTCAAGAATTGATAGATACGTTTATTCAAAGCAAATGCTTTCTGATAAACGGATAGCTTGTTATATAAAAACATAAAAACATAAAATGGTTGCTATTTTATAATTTAGATCACTAGGCCAGTGATCGTCCCTCGTCCCTCTAATTAACTGAACTTATGCATATCGCGAATGAGCTTATTCGCAAATAAAAAATCCTGAAGCGGTTTCACTGTCGTTTGCAATATGTTGTCTTTGTGTCCTTGCCAAACATTTTCACCTTC
Organism: Chitinophagaceae bacterium; assembly: GCA_028288365.1. Taxonomy (GTDB): domain Bacteria; phylum Bacteroidota; class Bacteroidia; order Cytophagales; family Cytophagaceae; genus JACMQM01. The sequence goes on from JAQBNU010000132.1 coordinate 33,860, forward strand.
AAACATGTACATGATGTTTTCTCCGATTTCCAATACGGAATTCATATCGTGGGTAACCACTACCGTAGTAATGTTGTATTCGTGTGTAATGTCTTTGATGAGTTCGTCGATGCGATGCGATGTTTGAGGATCTAATCCGGAGTTGGGCTCATCGCAATACAGGTATTTAGATTGCATGACAATGGCTCTGGCAATGCCCACACGTTTCGCCATTCCACCGCTGATTTCAGAAGGCATTAGTTTTTTTGATTTCTCCAATCCCACGCGACGAAGACAATAATCTACGCGGTCTAGTTTTTCACTCTTGCTCATTTTAGGAGCGAGTACATTCAATGGAAACATCACATTGGATTCGACCGATTTAGAATCAAACAAGGCACCTCCCTGAAAAAGCATACCAATGTCACGGCGTATTTCTTGTTGCTTGTCGTTCGATTCACCGTTGAATTTACGTCCGTCGTATAACACCTTTCCGGAGTCCGGTTCAAAAATTCCAACCAGGCATTTCAGCAAGACACTTTTTCCTGTACCGCTGGTCCCGATGATCAGATTGGTTTTACCGCGTTCGAATACACCGCTGACATCTGTCAGTACTTGTTTATCACCAAAGGTTTTATTCAGATGGCTAAATTCTATCATCTTCTTAAGAGGCTAATATAAGTTGAGCCAATAGGTAATCGGCAATCAAAACAGCAATGCAACTGTGGGTCACTGCTACCGTTGAAGCTTTTCCAATTTCCAATGCTCCTCCACGCGTATAGTAACCTTGAAAGGCTGAAATCGAAGAGATCAGAAAGGCAAAAACAAAAGCTTTGATCAAAGCAAAGAAAATATCGAATCCATGGAAGTTGTCTCTGATCCCAGCAATGTATTGTTCGGGAGTTAAGGCATGTGTCAATACGCCCGCTACATAACCTCCGAAAATTCCAAGGAAAGCAGAAAGCGTCACCAACATCGGAAATACAATAAGTGAAGCAACGATCTTTGGTAAGATAAGATAAGAGGCAGAATTAATTCCCATCACTTCAAGCGCATCAATCTGTTCGGTAATTCTCATAGAACCGAGATGACCGGCAATGTTTGATCCGATTTTTCCGGCCAGTACAACACCGGTAAAGGTAGGAGCCAGTTCCAAAAGGGTCATGTCGCGCACAATACTACCGATCGTTTCCAATGGAATGATCGGACTGTATAAGTTATGAGCCGTTTGAACAGCCGTTACTGCTCCAATAAAACTGGATACGATGGCGACAATCAGCAAAGAATCTGTTCCGATGACAATGGCTTCGTCAATGATAAGCTTTGCATAAATCGAAAACTTTTCTCGATTCACGAACAATTTACCCATTAACAATAGGTATTTTCCCAGCTCTTTCATACAATACCTTCTAGAATAGGTTAGTGTTAAGGGTCATTCAGACTGATGCGAAAATACATTATATTTCTGTAAAAACTAAAGATAAGATCACATGCAAAAACGAATAGTTGTTAGTGGAGGAACCAAAGGAATCGGAAAAGCCATCGTCGAATTGTTTGCTCAAAAAGGATATGAAGTGATCACTTGTTCGAGGTCCATCGAGCGACTGGAGGCATTGAAAGCGGATATTGAAAAACGAGTTTATGCGGCCAAGATCATCATCTTTAAAGCGGATCTTTCCGTCAAAAAGGAAGCCATCGATTTTGGACAATTCATTGTTGGCCTGGGTGGCACTATCGATGTGTTGGTGAACAATACCGGCTTGTTTATTCCGGGGCAAATTCAAAACGAGGAAGACGGGGTTTTGGAACAAATGATCTCAACCAACCTGTACAGTGCCTACCATCTGACCCGTGTTTTACTGCCTTCATTTATTGTACAAAACAAAGGAGATATATTTACCATCTGTTCAACAGCCAGCTTCGTTCCTTATACCAATGGAGGTTCTTATTGCATCAGTAAGTTTGCCCTTTATGGAATGAATAAGGTGCTAAGGGAAGAAATGAAACCTTACGGGATAAGGGTAGTGAGTGTACTTCCCGGAGCTACTTTGACTTCCAGCTGGGAAGGGGTGGACTTGCCATCAGAACGCTTTATGAAGCCTGAAGATGTGGCGGAAAGTATATGGTCTGCCCATCAATTATCCAAAAATACGGTGGTAGAAGAGATCTTATTAAGACCTCAGTTAGGAGATTTGTAGTATTCTATTTTTACTTTAAGTATTTATCTTAAATATCTCATAAGTAAAAGTATAGTATTATTTTTTTAGATTAGTCTAAAATTTAAAATACTTGTCATTCAGTCTTGAAAGGAAGAAATAAGAGCCTTGTTAAAAGTAAAGCGGAAGTTGGCACTCCAAAAATAGACTTCAGTAAATTGATTGGGGCGAATGCTAAAAGTAAAGGATAAGAAAGTGTCATCATTCGTTTAGTTTTGTTCCACCACAGTTTCCCGTAATCCATCCTTCTTACCCCTAATAAATTTCTTGCACTGTTCTTCTGGTCCCTGAATGGCAAGGTCGTTTTCTTCTTGCATATGACGAAGGGAAAACAGATAGATTCTGAATGGAGGTTTGTGTAATTTGCATTATTCCTTTTTAATAAAAACAGGATACTTAGAGTTATGGACCATCTTGAGAAGTTAAGAAGGTATAATTTACAGTGTTAATGGAGAGCATTTGCCCATTCAGTTTTAGGATCTTTTTTTAGTATAGGGAAGTGAAACAAGGGAGAATATAAGCGGATCTAGCTATGTCTTTAAATAGTATTATTGGTGGTTTATGTGTTTATGATAAGATGAATGATTATGCCTCATCGGCGTTGGACTGTTCGATAGGTGGAGCATCCCTGAAAGACATTTCTGAAAAGATGAAAAGGGCTGTACCCAGATAGAATTTCCAGAGCAGGGAAGGTGAAATTTATGTTCCCAGAAGCAGAGAGATGATTTGATTTTTGACGAAATTCGTACCGGATTAGAATTGGATTTTGAAGGATCATGAGCGACTCGCAAATTCATAACATGGCTTTTACTAAAAAATATACTGAGAGTTTATCGACGTATAAAAGAAGAAAAACGAGGGTAGTCAACATAGGTGATGTTCCTATGGGAGGAGATTTCCCTATTCGTTTGCAGTCCATGACGACGACGGATACCATGAATACGGAAGCTACCGTGGCTCAATGCCTGAGGATGGCTGCTGCCGGTTGCGAATACATTCGCATTACAGCTCCTAGTGTTAAAGAAGCAGAGAACCTGCAAAACATCAAAGATGAATTGCGTAAAAGAGGTTGTACTGTTCCTTTGGTTGCAGACATTCACTTTACTCCCAACGCGGCAGAAGTGGCTGCCCGCATTGTAGAAAAGGTGCGTGTCAATCCTGGTAACTATGCTGATAAAAAGCGTTTTGAAACTATAGAATACACGGATGCTTCTTACCAGGCAGAACTCGATCGTATTCGTGAGAAGTTCGTTCCCTTGGTAAAGATTTGCAAGGAACATGGAACGGCTATGCGCATTGGTACCAACCATGGTTCACTTTCCGATCGTATCTTAAGTCGTTACGGCGATACACCAATCGGCATGGTAGAATCGGCGCTGGAGTTTATCCGCATTTGTGAGGAGATGAACTACTTTGACATTGTCATTTCCATGAAAGCCAGCAACACGCAGGTCATGGTGCAGGCGTATCGTTTGTTGGTAGAAAAGTTAGAGGAAGAGGGACTGCAACCTTATCCACTGCATTTGGGTGTGACCGAAGCAGGTGAAGCAGAAGACGGACGCATTAAGTCAGCGGTGGGTATTGGAGCCTTGCTGGAAGACGGTTTGGGAGATACGATTCGGGTATCTTTGACAGAGGAACCTGAATATGAAATACCGGTTGCTGCAAAACTGGCGGAACGTTATGTACATCGCGAAGGGCATTCACCTATTCCTGAAATAGAAAATTACCCCATCAATCCATACGCTTATAAGCGAAGAGAAACCAAGGAAGTATATACCGTAGGTGGAAGCAATGTACCTCGTGTCATCATTGATTTGTCAAGGGTTAATGTTTCTGATTACAAAGATCTTAAGTCGATCGGACATTTCTATTTGCCAGAGCCGGATAAGTGGACAATGAATGATCAGGGTGCTGATTTTGTGTACAGCGGTTCTACTCCCATTTCGTTCATGTTACCCATGGGCTTGAAAGAAATAGTGGATTATAAATCCTGGTTATCATTGACAGATAAAAATAATAAATACCCTTACCTCCAATCAGAAGAAGCATTGGCATGGTCTTCGGATACGTTATCCGAACTTCCTGCCTTCGTTGAAGTCTGGTCGGAAACGTTGTCCAAAGAACAGATCGAATGTTTCAGACAGCATGCGAATTTCATTGCAGTATTGCGTACAGCAAATGAACATGCGATGCCTGCGATACGAAGAATATTTTCTATCTTCATCACCGAAGGAATTCAAAATCCCTGCATTGTAAGACGAGATTACGGTGATATAGACAACGAGCATTTGTATTTGTATGCAGCCACTGATGTCGGAGGATTGTTGATCGACGGTTTGGGAGATGGTATTTTATTAGGAAGAAGTGCTACTGCCGTGTTAGAACAAAAAGAAGAACAGGCGGCGATAAAAGTGGTGAATGCCCTGTCGTTTGGGATTCTACAGGCAGCTCGCACACGCATGTCAAAAACGGAATACATTTCTTGTCCATCCTGCGGTCGTACATTATTTGATTTGCAGGAAACCACAGCGATGATTCGCAAACGTACCGATCACCTGAAAGGAATTAAGATTGGTATCATGGGTTGCATCGTGAATGGTCCGGGAGAAATGGCCGATGCCGATTATGGATACGTTGGAGTGGGTAAAGGAAAGATCGCATTATACCGCGGACAGGAAGTCATCAAGAAAGCTGTATCGGAAGAAAAAGCGGTGGATGAACTGATCGAATTGATCAAAGAAGATGGGAAGTGGATCAGCCCAATGGAAATGGATTTACAATTGAAATAAAATAAAAGCACATTATGAAAGCCGGAGATTATTTTAAATTAGGAGAAGCGTTCGGATATTTTTTTAGAAAAAGAGACCCGAACAGACCGACGAACACCAATATAAAAATGATGCATTGGTCCAATAAAATTTCGATGGCCATGTTTTTGATTGGTGTCATTGTGATTGTTTATAGAACATTTTTTCGATAGTCATTAAAATATGAAGAAGGTCGTTTGCACCCTTAGCCTGACGTTTTTTTTAGCTACTCATCTTGTTTGGGCACAAGTTCCTGTTTTGTATAAATGGGGTGATAAATACGGTTATAAAATTGCTGGATCAGGTGCGGTTGCTATTACACCGGTCTATGATAAAGCATTTCCTTTTTCAGATGATCGAGCATTGGTACAAAAAGAAAAGCTGTCTTACTTTATAGATTCCAAAGGTGCCATCAAAATAAAATTGAAATACGATTCAGCTTATTCTTTTTCAGAAGGATATTCTGCCGTGTTGCTACAAGGCAAATGGGGCTTTATCGATAAGCTAGGTACACTCAAAGTACCATTGCTGTATGATAAAGTCGGAAGTTTTAAAGAAGATATGGCTGCCGTGGTGTTGAAAGGGAAATCAGGATTCATTAATACCGCAGGTAAGTTGGTCATTCCAGCGATATACGAACAAGCGTTTGAATTTTCAGAAGGACTTGCTGCGGTGAAAAGCGCGGGTAAATTTGGATACATCAATAGGGAAGGCAAGTGGATCATTCCTTCTTCTTTTGATCAGGCTTCTAATTTCTATCAGCAAAGAGCGGTGGTGGTACAGAATCAAAAATATGGAGTAGTGGATGAAAAAGGCAGACCTATTATTGCACCTGTTTACGATTGGATCTCCGCCTATCAGGATGGATTAGTAAGAGTACAGAAAAATAACAAATGGGGCTTTGCTGACCGCGATGGAAAAATTGTGGTTCCCTTAATTTACGATTGGGCGGGAGACATCGTCAATGGCCTGGCTAAAGTTAGAAAAGAAAATGCGTACGGTGTAATAGATGCAAAAGGCAATGTTATTATTGCTGTCGAATACCAATGGATAGAAGAACCGGCCAATGGAAAATGCATGGTTGTAAAAAAAGGGTACTGGGGAGTAATAGATCTTTTGAATCATGAATTCACTTCTTTGAATTATGCCGTCAACAGAACGTTTTCAGAAGGGTATGCGGTGGTGTTTCATCAGGGTAAGTATGGTTACATCAATCAGGAAGGAAAAAATACCATATCTTTTCAGTACGACTATGCGTATGACTTCTCTGGTGGCTGGGCGGAAGTGATGTTGGATGGCGTGGCTTTTGTCATTGATACAAAAGGAACTTGTGTGAAATATTGTAAATAAATAATCATAAATTTTCTCCATATGAAGTATTTAAGTTTGAGCCTTTGCTCGCTTTTTTTAATGTTTGCAGGATTAGCAGTCGGTCAACACAATGAGGTCGTCAAAGATGTATTAAGTGATAAAGCGAGAGCCGATAACTTTGATATCGAGTTGATGAAAGACATCGGAGACATCAATGATACGGTCAATGAAATGCATCATGAACCACATAAATCAAGTTTCAAAATTGTACATGTTAATTTTGATGTGATCGCTAAAGAAGGTGTTACTTCTGAAGGTGGTTTTAAAACGGTAATGATGCGCTTGATTGATTCTCATGGAACGGACATTTATGATCCGGTGGCTGGTGGCGGCTTCTTCATGGTAGCCGGCAAAGAAAGACCTTACACTTATAAGCAATCTTTTACCTATGACGGTAAAAAACAGCATATAGAATTCCTCTACAAAAATCCCAAAAAGTATCACAAAGGATTGCACATCATAGAAATTTTTATGGACGGTGCAAAAATCGGTGAAGAGCATTTCATCATTAAGTAGACAGTAGTCAGTGAACAGTAAATCCGGGTCAGTATGACCTGGATTTTTTTATTGTATTGATTACTGAAAAATGACTACTGATCACCAGATTTTTTTATCTTGTATGGACATTCCTATTACTATGCCAAAAAATCTCGATGCTGTCATCCGCTACCGCGTTATTGATCGATGCTTAAGAAGCAAGGGACGTACGTTTCCCTCTGCGGAATACATTAGGCAACAGTGTGCGGAAGCAGTGGGCGTGAATGAAATTTCGGTGCGTACGCTAGAAAAAGATTTTGCAGAGATGCGTCACAACGAATCACTGGGTTATTTTGCTCCGATCAAATTTCATTCGTATCATAAAGGTTATTATTACGAAGATCCGAATTACTCCATTGAGAAAATTCCTTTAGGTGAAGAAGATCTACTGGCCATTGAACTGGCCGCGCAGGTATTGGAGCAGTACAAACACATTGATCTTTTTGCTGGATTTAAACCAGTAGTAGAGAAGTTGACTGAATCATTGTCCATTCGTCACAAGGTGTCTGCTAAGCCGGAAGCCTTTGACTTTGTGCACTTCGAAGAGAAACCTTATGTACTGGGTGGTGCATTTCTGCAGACGATATTGAATGCGATCATTGAACATAAAAAAATAGATATCGCTTATACTAAATTTTTTCAGGATACTACCTCTCATTATGTATTGGATCCCCATGTACTCAAAGAATACCAAGGTGTATGGTACGTATCAGGTTGGCTGGAAAGTGCAGGAGAGATCAGAACCTTTGCATTGGACCGCATTAAAAATCTTGAGATCACAACGCATACATTTAAGCGTCGTCCGGATTTCAATCACGAACAATATTTTAAAGAAGTAATAGGCATTACTCATCCCAATGATAAAAAGCCTCAGCGAATTGTCATCGAAGTAAAGGAATCTCTTTTGCCTTACCTCAATTTATTGCCCTTGCACAGCAGTCAGGTAATAGAGTCGGATCATCGTGTCATGGTGCATTTGATTCCCAATAAAGAATTTTTTATGAAAATATTAAGTTTGGGTGATCAGGTTAAAGTGCTTGAACCAGAATCAGTTGTGGTCGAGTTGAAGGCTGCTCTGGAAAAAATGTCTGATTTTTATCGTTAATTTTTAGCACCGCAAATAGGGTGCGGTCGGTGGAAATAAGTTTGTATCATCAAAACGATACGCGCTTATGAACACGACATGGTCTTTTTCAACATCTGCTTCTACTGTCAATTTATTGCCAAGTGTTATCCTAGATAAACTAATGGCTATTGATCCTTCTTCTGATCAACGTTTTTTGCCATGGTTGAAGAAATGCTTCATTCAAAAACCTTTTGACCTCAAGCCTGACTTCACGTCAGTTGTCAATGCGGTGTTGCGTTATATCATGAGTTTACCTAAGAAACATCCGGTAGAATTGCCAGAGAGAAGCAACCTGGAAAAATGGCTCGTTCAAATGCAACTGCTGGAACAAAAAAAATACAAAGGCATTCCGGCTTTAAAAGTCATACAACCTAAAGGCATGAACGATATTCCTGTGCCGGTTCGCAAACACATAGAAGAGCATGAAACAGCAGCGAAGCAAATCATAAAAGAAATGCAGGCAGGTACTTTTTATGTACTTACTGTAGAGCCCAAGCGCTGGATCCTGGTTTTGCTCAAACAAAACAAAATGCTGGACGCTAAATTGAATTTGGTGGATCCACAGACTTTTATGGAACAGTGGGAAAAAGATTTAACGGAAAGAAATGAAGGCTTGGCTGCTCTTATAAAAAAGGCTATGCCTAAGCTCATTTCAACTTATGTACATGGTCAGTACAATTTTGTGGAAATGGAAATGTACTATGATGACTTTTTGAATGGGTATTCACTTGACTATCTGGCCCAAGACCAACACATCGTAGTACATTATTTCCAATCGTTACAAAAGAGAAAACAATTTCAGGCAAGGGTTGCTTAATCGGATCAATTCTGGAGTTCGACGGCATTTACATTTATTTGCCCGAATGATGTAGTCATTATCGGTATGTAATTTTATGTTGTTTTTTAAGTGTAAAAAATGTAATATTTTGTAAATATTAAACTCTTTACATTTTGTATTTGTGTTGTAAATATCTGTTAATGTTTATATTAATGATTGTTTGTGTATTTTTTTTGAGAATACAAAACATCATTTTTATTCTCTCCGTATAGTATACCTGTATGTAATATTTTTGTTAGTTTTTTAAATATTAGGTTATGGTAACATTTATACGATTCGCAGTATTGAGTTTACTTTTGATTTTGACATGGTTTTTTGCTGAAGTAAAAGCACAATGTGGCGGAGGTCCGGTTGCTGGTTCTCTTACTCCAACCTCATCTTGGCAAACCATCTGTGTTCAGGGAGGAGTAGGCTATTCTTTTAATGCTACTCAGGCTAGCACATATGTGTTTTCGTTTTGTCAGGGAGGTGGTAGTGCTCCTTCCTGGGATACACAGTTGATGATTCTAGATAACAGTGGTACTTATATCGGGCCTTACAATAATGATTTTTGTGGAACCTCTTCTCAGATCACTTTTGTTGCTCCTGCTACTGCAACCTATAGGGTGTTGATCACAAAATACAATTGTGCGAGCGATCCTACTTGCCAGACTCTTGCTTACCAGGTCAGCATTCCTACAAACGATAATATTTGTGGCGCTACTTATATATATGGCAATTCTTGCATATTAAACTATACCACTTATACTACAAACCAGGCAACCAATTCACCTCAGGCAAATCCTGGTTGCGCCGGTTATAATGGAAGAGATGTTTGGTTTGCAACTAAGGTTCCTGCTTCAGGGAAATTATTGATGACGACGAATTCCGGTGCCATTACTGATGGAGCGATGGCGGTATATAAAGGATCATCATGTGCAGGAGCGCTTACGCAAATTGGTTGCGATGATGACAGTGGTCCGGGTACAATGCCTGAGTTAAACTTAACGGGACTTACACCGGGTGATTCTTTATTTATTCGATTTTGGTCCTACAATAACACTGAAGTCGGTACTTTCAGTATCGCATTGAAAGACCAGGCTCCTTATTATTGCATGTCGGGAGAATCCAGTGAAATAAACAATGGAGGAAATTGTATACAACTTACTCCTAACAAACAAAGTCAAATCGGTTGTGTCTGGAATACCACACAAATCAATATGTCTACAGCCTTTGATTATACCTATACTGTTAACCTAGGTAATAGTGATGGAGGTGCAGATGGCATGACATTTACACTTCAAAATAATGCCGCGGGTTTAAGCGCTTGCGGAAATCCTGGATCTATGTTGGCTATTGGACCTTTGACCAATACTTTTATCGTAGAATTTGACACGTTCAATAATGGACCTGGAGCTGGTGACATTGCTGCAGATCATGTAGCGATTGATGTGAATGGTAATTTGGCTTCACCTGTTGTTCCCGCTATACAAGCTTCTGCTAGCAGCACAAACATTGAAGATGGTTTGGATCATACAGTAAGAATTACATGGAATCCCGGTACACAAGTATTTAATGTATACTTCGACGGTTCTTTAAGGATGAGCTATACCAATGATATTATTACCAATGTATTTGGAGGAAATCCTTTGGTATATTGGGGCTTTACAAGTTCAACGGGGACTTTCACGAATCAGCAATCACTGTGTCCTGGTACCCTGCCAGGTGCACCACTACCGGTGACGTGGGGATGGTTTGATGCCTACATGATGAATCAAAAAGTAAATTTATTCTGGGGTACTTATTCAGAAGAAAACAGCAAAGAGTTTATTGTTGAAAGAAGCGCAGACGGTAAAAACTTTTCTCCTGTTGGAACATTAACGGCAAAAGGAAACTCAAAGTCTACATCCCAATATGAATTTATAGATGAGTATCCACTGCAGAAATATTCTTATTATAGATTGAAACAAACGGATATCAATGGCGCATATACTTACTCCGTGATGAAAGTAGTGAACAACGGAGCGAACTCTTCCGGTGACATTTTTCACTTGTATCCTAATCCTGCTTCTTCTAAATTGGATATAAATATAGAACTTTCTGAAGATGCTACCGTATCAGTCTATGATAACGCCAATGTCATGGTGCATCAGCAATCTTTTCAGGAAGGAAAAGGAACATTGAATGTAAGTCAGGAAAACATTGCACCGGGTATTTATTATGTCATGGTACAATCTTCATCCGGAGTGTATTATACAAAACTTATTTTTTTTAATTAGAAAAGCACCTCTAGTCAAGGATGCCAAAGGAAAAGCCGATAGTGTCTATCGGCTTTTTTTTTGATGGTGTTGATAGGTAAAACTTGTAAATTGCATCATGAACAAAGATCAACAGGATTTGGTATTTGATAAATTGGTACGACGCTTAAGAAAAGCCGTCTGGACTACCATTGACGATTATCACCTGATTGAGAATGGAGATAAAGTGATGGTATGTCTTTCAGGAGGCAAAGACAGTTATACCATGCTGGATATTTTACTCCATATCCAACAAACAAAAAAATACGATTTCGAAATCATTGCCGTCAATCTAGACCAGAAACAACCTGGTTTTCCAGAACATGTATTGCCAGAGTATCTGGAGAAATTAGGCGTGCCCTATCAGATTGTTCAAAAAGATACCTACAGCATCGTAAAAGAAAAAACACTAGAAGGGAAAACAACCTGTACACTTTGTTCCAGGTTGAGAAGAGGAATTTTGTATAAGACGGCAACAGAATTAGGTGTCACAAAAATTGCTTTAGGGCATCATCGCGATGACATCATCGAAACGCTTTTTCTAAACCTGATGTTTAGCGGGAAACTAGAAACGATGCCTGCAAAATACAGAACAGACAATAGCGAACATGTTGTCATAAGGCCACTGGCTTTTTGCAAAGAAAGAGACATCGAAGACTATGCGCAGTACATGCAGTATCCCATCATTCCCTGCAACCTATGTGGTTCGCAACCCAACCTACAACGCAATGCCATCAAGCAGATGCTGAGAGGTTGGGAAGAAAAACATCCGGGCAGAGGGGAAGTAATTTTTCATGCCATACAAAATGTTTCACCTTCACATTTGCTGGATAAAGATTTGTTTGATTTCGACCAACTTTTCGTAAAAGGTGAAAAAGAAAATGGTCCGGAAGCTTACTTGGATTAAAAAATACCCTTCAGTTATCTTCCTCTTTTGTACGAGTAAATGACATTTCCTTTGTAATCGATAAAATGCAAAGCCAGAGAATCTGCGGTCATGCTGATCGAAGCAAAGCCTGAAATGTCTCTTGTGAATTTAGTCGTGCTGTGCGTACTGGTCTTCCTGGTTTGAGAACCTGCTCCTGATACAATATAATCTACATTACCTTTGGGCTGCTGATGTTGCAGGTCATGGTCATGGCCTGCGAGGTACAGTTGTACACCGTGTTTCTCCAATCTGTTTTTTAACAGAGCAATCATCTTGGCAGAATTTCCATGTCGCGGGTTGGAAGAGAAGAGTGGATGATGTCCGACAACAATCTTCCATTGCTCGTTGGAATGTGCCAACACACTGTCCAACCATTTTAATTGATGCAAAGTATCCAGCTTCTCCATAGGATTGGTATCAAGAAAAATAAATCTCACGGAGCTACTATCGTTGATTTTTTTTGACAAAGTATAGTAACGAGCGGGCATGGTCCAGCGTGAACTCTTCTTCGTATAGGCTATTTCTACTTGCGGATTCCCTCGGTAATCGTGGTTTCCCAGCACAGGATACCATGGACACTGTACCTGTTGACCGCTGTATATGTTTTCAAAAGAAGTCAGCCATTGTTTGTCTTGAAGACTAGTTACTCCGTTCGGATAAAAATTATCTCCGGTAGAAATGATAAAATCGGGTGGTGCTAATTTCCCTGTTGTATTCATGGCTTCCGCTACTTCCGTTTGATGGTATTTCCCATCTCTTCCCCAGTCGCCGATCACGAAGAAGTGGAGTGTTTTTTCAGGTATAGAAAGAAAAGGAAAAGTCTTGGATGAAGAACTTATATTTTGGGAGACATGACACCCTATCCATACATTCGATAAGATGAAAACAAGTACGACTAAAATATATTTATACTTCATGAATCTTCAGTCAGTTGAAACGTGGATGAATGAAGATACTAATTTGTACGTGAATTTAAGTTGATCTTCAGACATTCTATTGGGTCTTAGAAAGCATGACCCAAGTTGAAGAAGAACTGTTGGTCCTCTTTTGATATCGCGTAATCAAATCGAAGAATGGTGTTTTCGTTCCAGGTAATGCGCAATCCTAAACCTTCAGCAGAGCGGTAGTTTTCAAAATGATTGATTCTGTTTAAATCATTCCATACACCGCCAATGTCAAAGAACGGCACGGCGCTGAACGCAAGGTGTTGTTTGAATATATGCGTTTGAAAAAAACG
>JAQBNU010000046.1 GCA_028288365.1 Chitinophagaceae bacterium
GGCATGGTACCTTCTTCTCCTCCAGAAAACACAGAGGGTTCATTCATGTCGTTCCACACCCCGTCAATACCGGTAGCCATAAAGTCGGTATATAAACCTGCCCACCAGTGGCGTGTTTCTGGTCTGGAGCTTTTCATGAAAAAAAAGAGCGAACGCCTACAAAGTCTGGGAAAAAGAATAAAAGATGATATATTTGAAAAATGTTTAAACATTTTAAGGTTTGACGTAACCTTTTCAAAACGATCTCCGTTATAATACTCAGAAAAACATTAAAGATTCCATAGCTGGTTGAAAGACCCCGGAATGTTTCGGTTCCCCACCGGACTTCCGGGTTTTCTTTTTTACAGACAAAAAGCAAACCTTCCCTTGAATTTGAAAAACAAATTATTTAGCCCAATTTGGGACTTTAAATTATCTCAGCTAATTAATGAATAGAATAGTCATCCTCTTGTGTATAGTAGGGCTCTTGGCGACCTGCAACGACAAGAAAGAGCCGAAGTCATCTTCTTCCCAACAGACACTGCCACCGGCAATTGATACTCAGATTCCAACATTACATTATGTCATTGTTAATCGTTATCCTCACGATGAAAAAGCTTTTACCGAAGGCTTCTTATTTCACCAGGGAGAGTTGTACGAAAGCACCGGCTCGCCAGACAATTTACCGCAAACTCAATCATTCATTGGATCTGTTGATTTAAAGTCGGGTAAAATTACGAAGAAAGTAGAGTTGGATAGCAGCATCTACTTTGGCGAAGGAATTGTTTTTCTGAACAACAAAGTATATCAACTGACCTATAAAAATAAGCTGGGCTTTTATTACGATGCGAAAAGTTTTAAAAAATTAGGTCAGTTCACCTATGAAAATGAAGAAGGATGGGGAATGACAACCGATGATTCATCTTTGATCATGAGTGATGGTACGAGTCATTTGACTTATCTTGATCCCTTTACTTTAAGACCAGTGAAGACACTCACAGTTACAGAAAATGGACTTGAAATGACACACCTCAATGAACTGGAATATGTGAAGGGCTTTATTTATGCGAACATCTGGCTTACTAATTCTATTGTTAAAATAGATGCACGCAACGGTAAGATAGTAGGGAAAATGGACCTGTCTCCGTTGACCAGTGAAATCAGGTATACACATCCTAATACCGCGGAGTTAAATGGCATCGCTTACAATCCAGCGAATGGGCATGTATATGTTACAGGCAAATTGTGGCCTACCATTTATGAATTGAATATTGTAGACTAGTCTTTAAATAAAAAAACTCTTTCCGTTATCATAACAGAAAGAGTTTTTTGAATGTATGAAACAGAGATTAACCTCCGATAGCAACTCTTTTGAATACAGAAGCTGTCAATCCTTTTTGTACACCGTCCAATAATTGAGCGATCGTTTTAGAATTGTCTTTTACAAATTCCTGATTCAATAGCGTACTTTCTTTGTAGAACTTGTTCAATTTGCCTTGAGCAATTTTCTCCAACATAGCTTCAGGCTTGCCTTCTGCTCTGGCTTGTTCTTTACCGATCTCGATTTCTCTTTCGATTGTTTTAGGATCTACATCGTCTTTATCCAGCGCCACTGGTTTCATGGCAGCAATTTGCATGGCTACATCTTTACCTACTTCAGTCACATCTTTACCAGCATTGCCTTTGAAACCTACCAATACGCCCAGTTTGTTATTAGAGTGAACGTAAGGTACAACTTGATCAGCAGTGATGTTTTCGTAATTTTGAATAACAATTTTCTCACCGATTTTACCAGTAAGGTCAACGATATGCTCGTTGATGCTGCGACCATCTTCCAATGGTAGCGCTAACAAAGCGTCTACATCAGCAGGGCTTTTTGCTACCGCTACATCTAAAATAGATTGACCAAGATTACGGAAATTATCTACTTTAGAAACAGGTTCAGTTTCACAAGCTAGAGCGATCAATTTACCATTTGTTCCATCTTTACTTACTGCAATGAAAACAACACCTTCCGCAGTTGCGTTTCCTGCACGGGCTGCAGATACTTTTTGTCCTTTTTTACGAAGAACATCGATAGCTGCTTCAAAATCTCCTTCAGCTTCAGTCAATGCTTTTTTGCAATCCATCATACCGGCACCGGTCATGGTTCTAAGCTTGTTCACGTCAGCAGCGCTAATTGATATAGTACTCATCTTATTTAATTAGTTTATAGTTTCAGATTTGGTATAAAAAAGTTGAACATTGATCGATAATACCAATGTTCAACTTGAATAGAATTGTAGTAGAAGATTGATTACTCCGCTTCAGCTTTAGTATCTACTGAGCGCTTGCTGTCTTCTTCTTCTTTCAGTTTTTGATCGTCTTTATCTCTTTTGCGTTCAGATAAACCTTCTTCAATCGCCTGAGCAATTACTTGTGTGATGATAGCAATGGATTTGTAAGCATCATCATTAGCAGGAATAGGGTAGTCTACAGTGCTTGGATCAGAGTTGGTATCAACGATAGCAAATACCGGAATATTTAATTTTTTCGCTTCTTTAATAGCGATGTGCTCTTTCTTAGCATCTACAATGAACAATGCGGCAGGAAGACGAGTAAGGTCGGCAATACCTCCCAATACTTTTTCCAGTTTAGCTTTGTCACGAGCAACGGTAAGTTTTTCGCGTTTTGCTAGACTGTTGTAAGAGTCTTCTTTCATCATTTTCTCAATAGAAGACATTTTTTTCAATGACTTACGTACTGTAACGAAGTTGGTAAGCATTCCGCCTAACCAACGCTCAGTAGCGTATGGCATTTTCAATCTGTCTGCTTCTTTCGTAACGATTTCTTTCGCTTGCTTCTTTGTAGCTACGAATAACACCTTGCGACCTGAACGAACAATATTTTTGATCGCACCACAAGCATCATCAAGGCAGGCTTGGGTTTTATTCAGATCGATCAAATGGATACCATTCTTCTCCATGAAGATATATGGCGCCATTTTAGGATTCCACTTCTGTGTTAAGTGACCGAAGTGAACCCCTGCGTTTAATAGATCTTGGTACTCTACTTTTTTGTTAGACATATATAAATTTCCCGAACGTAGCTCGGATTAACGTTTACTGAATTGGAATCGTTTTCTAGCTTTGCTTCTACCGAATTTCTTACGCTCTACCATACGAGGATCACGCGTTAAGAAACCTTCTTTTTTCAAAGCAGGTCTGTGCTCCGGATTGATTTCACATAGTGCTCTAGCAATCGCCATACGAATAGCTTCTGCCTGACCTGTGATACCACCGCCCTGAACATTTACAGAAACGTTGTAGTTTGCAAGTTCATTAGTGATAACTAATGGCTGTCTTACTGATATTTGAAGAGGCTCAGTAGGTAAGTACTCATTAAGCTCTCTGCCGTTGACAAGAATTTCACCTTTACCTGCAGTGATATAAATCCTGGCTACAGAGGTCTTTCTTCTTCCTATTTTATTTATGGTTTCCATCAATCAGGTATTATAACGATAAGGTAACAGCTTTTGGAGACTGTGCTTGGTGAGGATGCTCAGTACCTGCATATACATGCACATTTCTGAATAATTCTCTACCCAGTCTGTTTTTAGGCAACATTCCTTTGATCGCTTTCTCAAGAATACGAGCAGGGAATTTAGCCAACATTTCAGTAGGAGTCGTGAAACGCTGTCCACCAGGATATCCTGTGTGACGAACGTAAACCTTGTCGGTCCACTTTTTGCCGGTAAGATTGATCTTCTCAGCATTTATGATCACTACATAATCTCCACAATCCATATTCGGAGTGAAGCTTGCTTTGTTTTTACCTCTTAGTATTTTAGCTGCTTCACTAGCAAAACGACCTAGCGTTTGGCCTTCAGCGTCAAGCAAAATCCAGCCCTTTTGAGCCTCTTGTTTGTTGACAAATACTGTTTTATAACTTAAACTGTCCATTGTTAATTGCTGCTTTTAAAATGCATACCTCTCCTAAAAAAGGGACACAAAGATAACTTGAATTTTTATAATTCCAAAATTGAGTTTGAAATATTTGAAAATCAGGATTCCTCTTCCAGTTTTTTTACCAACACCCTGAAATCTTTAGGATATTCCGCTATCACTTCTTCCTGATCTCCTTTTAGATTGGTATAGGTTAGGCTGTAAGAATGAAGCGCTACTCTTTTAATAAGTGGTTGCTCCTCAGTGTCTTTCTTAAGATTGAACTTTCTTTTAAGCTCTGAAAGAAAAATATCTTTTCCCCCATATTGGATATCAGCGACAATTGGTGCTTTCACACAGCTGAGATGAATTCGAATCTGATGCATGCGACCGGTGATCGGCAAACATTCCACTAAAGTATGATTTTTATAAACCTGCTTGGTGAAAAATATGGTTTCGGCTTGTTTTCCTTCTGCACGATCTATAGATACTGTACCGTTAGTATGGGCCAAAATGGGTAAGTTGACGACTATTCCGTCCAAATCATGTATACCTGTCACTACCGCGTGGTATCGCTTAGCTATTTCTCGATGCTCGAACTGCATAGACATGTGGCGGTAAGCTTCAGGGTGCTTAGCTATAGCTAGAATACCCGATGTTTCTTTATCCAAGCGATGACATAACTGAGCGTCTTCCCAGTATTGTTTAGCCAAAACATTAATATTTAGTCCGGGTTTTGCTCTATCTTCTAATGAAGCTAGAAAAGGAGGTTTGTTTATAAAAATATAATCTTCGTCTTCTTTTATGATCCAATCTTTAAATTCTGATTTAATAGCCATAAGAAATTTTATTCATTCTTTGAATTATGAGGAGGGAAATGAAACTTGAGTAGAGAGGGAGGCAAATCAGCCTTTTTCATTAATGACTTTTCCTTTTCTAAGAGTGAATCCAAATTCAGTGCCCATATTCAATTGACTTTCTACTCTGATTTTAGTTTCATGAGCTTCCAGAATGTGTTTGACAATGGCTAATCCGAGCCCGGTTCCTCCCTGATCCTTTGATCTGCTTTTTTCTATTCTATAGAAACGCTCAAAAATACGGGATAAATGCTTCTCTTCAATGCCGGGACCGTTATCTTTTACTGAAACTTCTACCTCTTCGCCTTCAATGTGAAAACGTACGATGACTGCACCATTTTCTTTACCATACTTAATGGCATTTACAATTAAGTTGGTCATGACTTGGCCGATCCTGAGCTTATCAGCAAAAATGTAACAGGATTTAGGAGAAAACTTTTCAAAACGGAGTTTAGTCCCGCGATCTGTAGCTCGACCTTCTAGCTGTTCAAAAATATCTTGTGTCAGTTTATGAAGATCAAAATTGGTAAAATGCATTTTGATTTCCCCGATCTCTAATTGCGAAATCGTGATAAGATCCTGAACCAATACATTAAGTCCATCTAATGAATTGGCGGCTTTTTGAAGAAACCGATCTCTTACATTAATATCGTCTACAGCCCCGTCAATCAAAGTATGAACAAAACCCTGAGCTGAAAAAATGGGAGTTTTTAATTCATGTGATACGTCAGCGAGAAATTCACGCCTGAATATTTCTAGTTTTTGAAGTTCGGTAATTTCAGTATGTTTTTGTCTCGCAAAATCAGAAATTTCTAATTTGATTTCATCTAGTGGATTGGAACTGTATTTATAATCTTTAACGGGAATGTGCGAATAATCTTTCTTCTTGATTCGATCCAATAGGATCGAAATTTTATCAAGTTCTTTAAAAATAAAATAATGAAGAACTAAGTAGAAGATAGTAAAAGAGCCTAAAAAA
>JAQBNU010000011.1 GCA_028288365.1 Chitinophagaceae bacterium
GAAGATATTTTGGAAGTATTCGGAGGATTAACAAAACATCTATTTAAAAAAATAAAAGGCATCGACTTACCTGAAATCAAACGCATGAGTTATGACGACGCCATGAAATATTATGGTTGCGACAAACCGGACATTCGCTTTGACATGAAGTTTGTTGAATTGACAGACCTCGCTCAGGGCAAGGGATTTCCGGTGTTTGATTCCGCAGCATTAGTAGTAGGTATCGTTGCCTCGAAATGTGCGACATACACACGCAAAGAAGTAGATGAATTAACGGACTTCGTTAAACGCCCGCAGGTCGGCGCGAAAGGAATGGTCTACGTGCGTTACAACGAAGACGGTACGTTGAAATCTTCTGTCGACAAATTCTATACCGAAGAGCAACTAAAAGAGTGGGCCGTACGTTTCGGTGCGAAACCAGGAGACTTGATGTTGATCTTATCAGGAGAAGCAGATAAAACACGCGCTCAACTGAACAACCTTCGTCTGGAAATGGGCACTAGACTAGGCTTGAGAGATAAAGACAAATACGAAGTGCTATGGGTATTAGACTTTCCTTTGTTGGAATACAACGAAGACGAAAAACGTTGGTTCGCCATGCACCATCCTTTCACCTCTCCTGGTGACATTGATGCGTTCATGAAATACGATGCTACCTCTCCTTCCTTAGGAAGCATCTATGCCAACGCATATGACTTAGTCATCAACGGAGTCGAAGTAGGCGGAGGTTCTATTCGTATTCATGATAAGACGGTACAAAATAAAATGTTCGAAGTGCTGGGTTTCACTCAGGAAGAAGCACAAAAACAATTTGGATTCCTGCTGGAAGCCTTTGAATACGGGGCTCCTCCGCATGGTGGTATTGCTTTTGGATTTGATCGTTTGTGTTCTCTGTTCGGTGGACAGGAATCTATCCGTGATTTCATTGCCTTCCCTAAAAATACTTCCGGTCGTGATGTCATGATTGATTCTCCATCAGAAGTGAATCCGAAACAGTTGGAAGAATTGAGTGTAGCGGTAGCGATAAAGAAGTAATCCATCGTCAGTAAAGACCATTACTTTCAACTTCATAGTTAAAAAAGAAAGGCCTTGATAAAATATCAAGGCCTTTCTTTTTTAAGTGATCACTACATTTTACTGATTAATATATCGTATCGATTGTTCCGTATTTCCAGCACCGATTTTTACAATGTAAAATCCTTTTGCAAGATCACCCAGATCAATTAATTCGCCAGGATGAGTTGTTGTCGTAAATAAAGACTGACCCGTAATGGCATATATAGACACATTCAATTTGGTATCTCCTGTCAAACCAGTGATGGTGAAGCTACCATTACCTGGATTAGGCACTAAACTCAGGTTAAGAGAATTGATGCCGTTTACATATACTATTTTAGAATATGTTGGAGAACCATCAAAATCTACTTCGAATAATCTATAATAAATATTTCCGACCGGTGCAGTAACATCATTGTATGAATACGGTTTGTATGACGTACTGTTGCCAGCTGCATCTACTTGTCCAATGGTTTCAAATACAACGCCATCAATAGAACGTTGAACGTAGAAGACTTTACTATTCTGTTCAGATGCTGTAGACCACTCCACCAATACAGACGCAACCTCGCCTGTTCTATGTGCAGTGAAGTCAACCAATGATACTGGCAAAGGACAGCTGTATGTTATCGAACCTGCATTTGAACAAGGTGCAGCCGTAACTGTATATTTCGTAGCTGTATAATCAAGATTCTTAATTACGTTTGAACCCGCCGTAACTGTAACCGCATTATCGCCAGCGACCAAAGGAGTACAACCACAAGACATGCTGTTTGGATTAGCAGTACCTACAATCTTAATTTTATATGTCCCAGGAGGTAGTACAACAGCAGGGCTGGCTGTTTGCAAAGGTAATGTGCTATATATAGGAGCATTCACATTAGCTGTCCAAAAAGTATTCGTTCCAGAAGCATCCGTTATAGATAATGTATAAGGCATAGTTGTCCCTGGGGTAGAATTGTTGACAGGTCCTCCAGGCGCCCACTGAAACGAGTTAATGGTCGTTTTAGCCGTTACGGTTAAACTAGTACTATTAGTAGCCGCAGTATGGGCATATGAATTATCATAAGTACTGGTAGTAAGCAAAGTGTTTGTGGTGTTGGCCGAAGTGGCACTTGTTTCTGCCGCGACATAATAGGTTCCTGAACCTCCATTTGGAAGAGCAACATTTGTTGATCCTGTAGCGACCGGTTGCGTCAACGCAGCATCTGCATACCATACGTAAGTGTATGCTCCGGGAGAAGTCACACTGCCTTTAAGCGGACCACAAGTATAAGTTGCAGCTGTATTAATCTGAGGATTTACGGTAATGCTTGTAACATCAGAATAGGTATAGCCGCAGTTATCTGTAACTGTCACTTTGATGCTGTATGTTGTTGCGGTTGTAAAATTAATCGTAGGACTAGCCGATGTACTCGTACTTGGACCGACATAAGTAAATCCTGTTGAAGGAGTCAGAACCCATGATTGAGAAACTGCAACACCTGTGAAGTTATAAGAGAAAGTGCTGTTGGCATTTTGACAAATATTATTCGCATTAGGTATTTGAAGGACGGCCTGTCCCGTAATAGACGCCTTTAATATAGTAGGCAAGCCCATGGTTACAGCTTTTTTGAATGCCGCATCATTTACTGCAATGGATTTATTGTCAAATGTAGCTGGTTTAGTATTTATGTTGCTGATTTGACCAATATAATGAGGATAGCTAGATCCCCCATTGGCGCTATACTGCGCAACATATATATTTCCATCCGGTCCTAATTGCAAGTGACCGGATTTACCTGTCGCTCCGTAAGTAGCACCAAGGTTTGAAAGAGAACTATTAATGGTAGCGGCTACACCTGATGTAATGTCATATTGATTGACCTGTGAGGTACAACCTCCTTGGGTACCAGTAGATACAAACAAATACCTGTTATCTGTACTGAACTCGAGACCATATGCACAACCTGCTGCCCATTGTCTCGAATTGCTGACCACACCGGTAGTATCATTAAAATCAAATAAGTTCACTGTGCCATTAATCGTCATGGCAATTTTAGTGTTACAATCGTTTACAGCCAGCTGAGACACGTAATCACACGCAGCAAAACTAATTCCTACAAAGTTAGAGTGATCATATGTAATGCCACTAGAAGTTACTTTAAAAACCTTGAATTCATTGCTTCCTCTTGCATGAATAACCCACCAGTAGCTACCAGCTGTTGAAGTCACTATACCCACCTGACATTCCGCTACACCACTTGCTACAAGATTATTGACAGGTCCTACTGTTACTGTTGAGCCCGTATTAGTTACCAAATAATAATTCGCTCCTCTATCTGATCCCGTGTCTCCCGTTCCACAAGTACCGGTCATCGCATCCACTGTACAAAGAAAATAAGTTGTCGCACTCCCGGGAACCGGAAAGACCAAGCTTCCTTGAGCAGCATCGCTGGTTGTAGCTACAGTGCCCTTACTGACAAAGTTTTTATCAAAGACACCATATACTCCTGTAGAAGAAGGAATAGCGACAAACACCATGTTTCCTGAGGTGTCATACGCTACAGAAGAAGATTCCACGTTATATCCCGCCAGACCGGAATTATCATAAGAAGTACCGATTAATGTGGGAGGTGCGGTGGAAAAATCCAACCCAATGTCTTCACCAAAGTACCATTTCGCAGGGGTTTGGGCATGTGTATATTGAGAACAAATAAAACTCAATAACAAAATAATCATCAAACGAGACAACCTTGACATAGTCGACATGGTATTTATGTTAAAATTTAAAATTGCGTTTAAATAGCACCAAGTATTCCTTATAAACACGAAATTGCTAATAGAGTCTATACAAAGTGAATACTCTCCATTGCGGAATAGTGACTTCAAAAATAGGGATTTTTTAGGGGAAAAACAGCATTAACTGTACACGATAAAAAGTAATACGCTCACTTTTATTACACTTCTTTCTTCTATATTTTACTCATAACAAACAATCCATAAAAAACGTATTAGGATGCTTTACAGGTATTTTTATAATTGTACGAAATATCTAAATGATATTTCGATTGACGATTGGTCTTCCTCTAAGTTCTATTTTTTCGTCGATTTCAATCCAACTCTTACATCCTTCGTATTCTGGCTTCAGAACAATATCCTGTGCCGCTCCTAGTTCATATATCTGCAATACCAGCAACTGAATTTTATTTTCCCAGCGCCAAAAGCGCTCCTGGATGATTTCTTCCTTCCAGCCGTGAAAGGCATCTAGTTTTTTCACTTTTCCCCAATCTGTCAACACCTGACTGTCTAGTACTTTCGCAAAATATTTGATGCGCACCTTACCGGATTCGATATGATATTGCTCTGTTTTCAAAAAAGGGAGCCATTGAGGCTTTATCAATTGTTCAGCCTGATGGTATAAAGTCGGAAACAGAATGAACTCCTTTCCCTTTAATTCAAAGTCACCGTTCTCTTCGGAGATGCCTCCTTTTCTTAAAATGATGCTTTGTTTCCCTTTTCCCAATGCGGTAACGATATAGGACCATTCTTTAAAAGCGAGCATAAGACAGTAGTCAGTTAACAGTGGACAGTAATCAGTAAGAAATCAACAACTATTGTAATTCATGAATTCCTTACTCACGCTAAATATAAAAATATAGCTTCATAGAATGGCCATAAGGAGAAAAAACTGTGCACTGGCCACTGACCACTGTGCACTAATTCTTACCTTCAATCAATGGTATTTGATGTAATTATTATCGGTGGCGGATTATCAGGTCTCATCAATGCGAGATTGCTGGCATTGAATAATATTTCCGTTGCTGTGATTGAAAAAAACACCTATCCTTTTCACAGAGTATGCGGAGAATATATTTCTAATGAAGTCAGGTCTTTTTTAGAATCGATCGATTGTTTCCCTAGTGAACTGCAACCTACACGTATTGAAAGGTTACAAGTTACCGCACCTTCAGGATTTTCTATCCATACTCCTCTCGCCATGGGAGGCTTTGGTATCAGTCGTTATGCGTACGATCATTTTTTAAAAGAACGAGCAATCCAAGCGGGAGCAACAGTGATAGAAGGTGAACAGATTTATGAAGTAAATCAAGACAATCAATTATTTCTCTGCAAAAGTCTTTCTCAAAAAGAATACAAAGGAAAATTAGTAATCGGTGCACAAGGCAAGCGCTCTATGATGGACAAGCAATTGAACCGATCCTTCATCAAACGACGGTCACCATACATCGGTGTGAAATATCATATCCAGACTACAGGTCATCCTGAAGACCTGATTGCATTGCATAACTTTCAAGATGGCTATTGTGGCATTTCAAAAATTGAAAACGAAACCTATTGTCTTTGTTACCTCACAACAAGAGAAAACTTACGTAAGCACGGCACGATTCCCAAAATGGAAGAAGCTATTTTATATAAAAATCCTTTTTTAAAAAACCTTTTTACTGAAAGTGAATTCATTTATAAAACACCCGAAGTCATTAATGAAATATCATTTGCTCCTAAAACCTTATCTGATCAACACGTTATTTTTTGTGGAGATGCGGCGGGTATGATTGCCCCTCTCTGTGGCAACGGCATGGCCATGGCGATGCATTCAGCCAAAATTTTATCAGAAAGTATTTTAGCCTATCGAAATGATTTCAATGAAACAAAAATTTTGAAGCGCTATCAAAAGGAGTGGAACAAACATTTTCAACAACGTTTGTGGATAGGAAGAACTGTACAAAAAATGTTTGGCCAAAATACCTTGACAGAAATGACATTACGAGCACTTGCCTTTTCTCCTGCTTTACTTCGCTGGATCATTTCTAAAACACACGGCTCTGCAATCAAAGTAGAATAACAGAAATACTTTTTATCCCTCGATAATTTTTAGTGCAATCAGCACAACAAAAAATGCATTGAAACAAATCGCCGACAATAAATTCAATCTCATGGTTGATTTATAATTCGCCTTTGTTTTATCCTGCCATGCATCAAGCATCCATTTTAAAAAGAACATAACAACCGGAGACATCATCACTAGAAATAGAATGCCGATACTCAATGAGTAAAAGAAAACGAAATATAAAACAAACAATGAAGAAGCGATCGTGAAAATACTCATCGTCCATACAAACGTTCCTTTAATTCCCAACAACAAACTAAACGTACGATCACCACGTTTAGCATCTTCCTTGTGTTGATAGATCTGAGTCATTGGGTAGGAACCCAATAGCATGAATGAACAAATAAGACCTGCGCTCAAATTTTTTTCTGTGAAAAGTTCAACGTTATATCCATCGTTCGCAACAACAGCCATGAAATACGTCCAGAAGCCCTGAAAGAAAGCAACGATCAATAATCCCAGGACTGCATATTTTTTGAAACGAATCATAGGATGACTATATGCTTTCGATGCTAAACCAATGATGAATACCATGACTGCAAAATAAGGATTCACCAGGTAACCTAAGACAACCGCAAGCACATCAAAGACCAGCGAAACAACATATAACTCTTTATCTACAGGAGGAGGATTTTCTATTCCACCTATGCTGCCCTCGTCTTTGTCGAAGTAACTGTTGAAAGCATTGCTTGCTCCATTATGAAATAAATTCACTATAATAAATGCTAACGCAACCTTACCCCAATGAACATACGTCAACTGACTGATGCCAAACAAAAAAAAGGGCATGAGAAAAAAAGAAAAAGGAACTCTTAAATGAATGAGTGTGGCTTTCTTTAGCATTTGTTTTATCTTTATATATATGTCAAGTTATATTAATTCTATTGGCATAGCAAATCCAACATTTAAACACGAACAGAAAGAAATTCTTTCGTTTATGCTTAACGACGGTGCTGCTATCGAACAACAAAAAAAACTACGTGCAGCATTTCGTGCCTCCGGTGTAGAAACAAGATATTCTATTCTTCCTGATTTCGGAACCAACATTGATACAGATACATTTTTGAATACTATTCCTCTTGTTGAAGAGCGAATGAAAATTTACAAAAAAGAAGCACTTGCTCTTTCTCTTCAATCCATCACAAACTGTTTAGAAAAAACGAATGCCTTTCAAAAAAATGCCATCACACATCTGATCACCGTAAGCTGTACCGGAATGTATGCACCGGGATTGGACATTGACATCATTACACAATTGAATTTATCACGCACTGTAGCTCGAGCTTGTTTAAACTTCATGGGATGTAATGCCGCCATCAATGCCTTGCGCATGGCTGATGCCATTGTCAACTCCCATTCCAATGCTGTCGTACTGGTTGTGTGCACAGAACTCTGCACCTTGCACTATCAGCCTTCCACATCAGACGACAGTGTATTGTCCAACACTTTATTTTCAGATGGTTCTGCTGCTGTTTTATTAAGCAGTAAAAAACAAAACAGTTTATTCGAAGTGAAACAATTTCACTCTGCCTTATGCAGTGAAGGGAATTCGGATATGTGCTGGGACATTACTTCCAAAGGATTTGAAATGATTTTATCTTCTTATGTTCCTGGCTTATTGAACAACGGCATACAACAACTATTGCAACAAACTTCCTTCGATATCAATGTTTCCGAACATTTAGCCTTGCATCCTGGAGGAAAAAAAATACTGGATACCTTATTGAAGACATTGAATAAAACAGAACAAGATTTAGTTGATTCGTATGCCGTATTGAAAAACTATGGCAACATGTCGTCTCCAACTATTTTATTTGTCCTCTATACCATGCTGTCCAATGCAGCAGTGAAAACAACGGACAAGATCAGTGTGATGTCTTTCGGACCAGGATTAACGATAGAAGCGATGTTGTTGGAAAGGTGTTGATCTCTTATCAACACGTGAATTTAATTTCCTAATTCCTTCACGGCTAACCAGGCCATCAACGCAGAGCCTGTTTGCAAAGCGTCTTCATCGATATCAAAGGTAGGGGTATGTACTCCGGAAGTAATTCCTCTGGCATCGTTGCGTACACCTAACCGATAAAAACACGCATCAATTTCCTGCGTGTAGTAAGCAAAATCTTCTGCTGCCATCCAAAGATCTAAATCGATTAAATTTTCTTTCCCCAGCAAGTCTTCCGCATGTGCTTTCATGCGTTGCGTGAGTGCCGGATCATTTCTTAAAAAAGGATACCCATTTAAAATTGTAAACTCACAGTTACCGCCCATGCCTTCTGCGATGGCTTCTGCCATCTTCTTCATTTTGATGTGTGCTTCTTTTCTCCAGACTTCGTTCAATGTTCTGAAGGTGCCTTCGATCTTCACTTCCTCCGGTATCACGTTCGTTGCTCCTTTGCCAATGATATTGCCAAACGACAATACACATGGAATACGAGGATCACAATTTCTACTTACGATCTGTTGCAAAGCAATGATGATGTGCGACGCAATGAGAATCGGATCAATGTTTTTATCGGGCATTGCCGCGTGACCGCCTTTGCCTTTTACCGTCACATAAATTTCATCGGCACTGGCCATGTACATGCCTTCTCTGAATCCTACCTTACCTGCGGAAATCATGGTCATGACATGTTGACCCAATATATTAGCCGGTTTAGGATTTTGCAATACACCTGCTTTGATCATCAACGATGCTCCGCCAGGTATTTTTTCTTCACCCGGTTGAAAAATTAATTTTACAGTACCTTCAAATTCTCCTTTAAGGGCATTTAATATTCTGGATGTACCCAGCAAAGAAGCCGTGTGTGCATCATGTCCGCAGGCGTGCATCACACCATTGTTCCGCGACTTATAAGGAACATCATTTTTTTCCTCAATAGGTAACGCATCCATGTCCGCGCGCAAAGCAATGATCTTCTTCGAAGGGTTTTTCCCTTCAATGATTCCTACTACTCCGGTATCAGCCACACCGCGTTGTACTTTTACTCCAAAACTTTCTAATTGATCCGCTACGAATTGAGCGGTCTTTACTTCCTCGAAAGAAAGTTCAGGATTCGCATGAAGATGTCTTCTGTAAGAAACGACATCCGCTGTATACTCTTTAGCCAGCGCTTTTATTTTTTCTTTTAAGCTCATGCTATTTTATTTCTATCTGATCAGGAATGATAACAGCATTTGGGAAAAATCTAACCAAATCAGAAAACACATAGTTCGCACTGATCCGGTCTGCAAAATTTCCCACCTTCACCCTGAATGCGGGTTGCTTGTATTGTGTGTAGACTTCGTACTCACGGCTCCAATCGTATACTTCTCTCCTTGCCTCTGCAGATTCTTCACTGCTGTTGCCAGAATAAATCATGATGCGGTAACCCGGCGCGCTGTGGTAACGCTTATTCGCCACGGCGATAGAATCCATCAACGGATCAAGATGCCTGTTGATGTGTTTTTCAAACACCACATTGGTAGCAACCGCTTCCTTCGTGTCTGTCTTCGCTTCGGTATCTTTGACTTTTGGTTTGTAGGTATACTTACTCAAGTCATCGTCTATCTTTTTACCGGCATCGGAATGACTACTTGCTTTGCTTCCACCTTTGCAGGCAGGGAACACAAACAATACAGTGAGTCCGATGATGAGGTAAGAGATTTTCATTTTATTCTTCTATTAAAACACAACGGTTGTTCGCAATGTCTTCTTCTACCGTTTTATACTTAACATCCTTACGCACACTTCCGTCCGGATATTGTACAGAGACGCGATCGTTTCTTCCTGCTATCTTTGTCGATTTAACAGGCATGATTTTTTCTTCTTCCTGAGCTGCTTGTTGTCTGCCGCCATTGTTGCCTTTTGCCAAAGCACCGAGCATGGATTCAACCTCCGCTTTATTCTCCGTGTATTGTTTTTTTGCCGGTTGTTCTTTTCTGGCTTCTTTCACCGGTTGATCCTGCACCATGATGTCGGCTCTGAAAAGGAACGAAAGTGTTTCTTCGTTTACTTTTGCAATGAACGTTTTGAATAACTGGAAGGCTTCGAATTTATAAACCAATAAGGGATCTTTTTGTTCGAACACTGCATTCTGAACCGATTGTTTCAAATCGTCCATCTCTCTCAAATGTTCTATCCACAGGGTGTCTATGACAGCAAGCGTGATGGATTTTTCCAATGACTTCTGCAATTCAGAAGATTTATCAGCAACCAGTTTGTCCAGCTTCGCCAACACGTTGATTTGTCTTTTCCCATCAGAGAAAGGAATGATGATGTTTTCAATCGATGCACCTCTGTTCACGTACAAGTCTTTGAACATGGGATAATGCACCTGCATGAATTTTTCTACTCGCTCTCTGTAATGCTTCAACAATTCCTGGTATACTTTCGCAGAAAGCTCTTCCGGTTTGTAATTATTGAAAGCGCCTTCATCTACCGAACTGTTCAAGCCGAATGTTTTGATCAGTTGCAATTTGAAATTATCGTATCCGCCTTTGCCCTGAGTACTGATCACTAATTCATCGCATACGTCGTAGATCATGTTCAAGACATCCAGCTGCAAACGCTCTCCTTCCAATGCGTTCTTTCTACGTTTGTAAATGACTTCACGTTGAGAGTTCATGACGTTGTCGTACTCCAACAAACGCTTACGGACTCCAAAGTTATTTTCTTCTACACGCTTTTGCGCTCTTTCGATAGAGTTTGTGATCATGGAATGTTGAATCACTTCTCCTTCGTCCAAGCCCATTCTATCCATCAACTTCACGATACGTTCTGAACCAAACAAACGCATCAGGTTAT
>JAQBNU010000017.1 GCA_028288365.1 Chitinophagaceae bacterium
GGGATCTCGCATGATGTCAGGAAACTCCACTTTAATTGAAGAATTTGAGAGCCAACTGGCTCAGTTTTCCGGTAAGGAAGATGCCATGGTCGTGAATTTCGGTTACCAAGCCATGTCATCTATGATAGATGCTTTAGTGGACCGTCACGATGTGATTGTATACGATTCTGAATCTCATGCCTGTATAGTTGACGGAGTAAGATTGCACCAGGGAAAACGTTTTGTGTTTCCTCATAATGATATTACCAATTTGCGTAAGCAACTCGAAAGAGCTACCAAGTTAGTGGGAGAGTCAGGCGGTGCTATTTTGGTGATCACAGAAGGTGTTTTTGGTATGGCCGGAGACATGGGTCGCCTGAAAGAAATCGTGGCCTTGAAAAAAGAATTCAGTTTCCGTTTATTGATTGACGATGCACACGGCTTTGGAGCAATGGGCGCTACAGGAGCCGGCGCTGCAGAAGCGCAAGGTGTTCAAGCCGATATCGATATTTATTTTTCTACGTTTGCCAAATCAATGGGCAGCATCGGTGGTTTCATTGCGTCCAATGAAAATGTGATCAACTACCTGCGTTACAATACTCGTTCTCAAATCTACGCGAAAACACTTCCTATGGCATTTGTTGTAGGAAACATGAAGCGTTTGGAATTGCTTCGTACAAGACCTGAATTGAGAGAAAACCTATGGAAAGTGGTGAATGCTCTTCAGGATGGTTTAAAGAAAAAAGGATTCAATTTGGGTGTTACAGAATCTCCGGTAACTCCAGTTTTCCTTTCAGGAACAGAAGCTGAAGCGGCTCAAATGATCATTGACCTAAGAGAGAATTATGGAATATTCTGTTCTATAGTAATCTATCCGGTTGTTCCTAAGGATGTTATGATGCTTCGTCTGATTCCTACCGCAGATCATACCCTGGCGGATGTGGAATTGACAATTAATGCTTTTGCTGCTATTGCTGAAAAATTGAAGGCAGGAGCTTACTCTGGCAGCCTTTCTAACATTTCTGTATAGGTAAAAAAAATAGCGATTCTGACGATTTTATTTTGTTTTGGGATCGCTATTTTTATATATTTAGTAAATCAACACCAATTTATTAACATTAAAATTTTTCAAAGATGAACAGGTACCAACAACTTAAGGATCTTATTGCTTCGCTAGAAGCAGATTTCGTGAAGTTTTATGACAAAGAGAACAGCGCTGCTGGAACTCGTGTTCGTAAAGGAATGCAGGATTTGAAAAATCTTGCTCAGGAAATAAGAGTAGAAGTACAGGATGTTAAAAACACAGACGAAAAATAGTCTTTTGTGTTTTATAGCTTAAAAAAAGTCCCACTGAATTTCAGCGGGACTTTTTCTTTTATGGGGAATCAAGATGAATTAGCGGACTTTTACAGGCAGGAGGACCTGCATGGCTTTTAGCATTCTGGCCGTTAAAGAAGCAGATGCTGGAACCAAGGGTAAACGAACTCTATGAGAACATACCTGAAGCTGTTCTAACACAAATTTAATCCCTACCGGATTGCTCTCTTCGTAAAGCAAAGGATCCAATTCAGAGAATTTAAGCAGTTCTTCTGTTGCTGATTTGAAATCGCCTTTCAATGCCTGATTGATCATGAAACTGAACGTTTCCGGAAAAGCATTGGCCAATACGGAAATAGAGCCACTTCCACCAATGGCGATCATTTGTACAGCGACCATGTCATCACCAGAAAGCAGTAAGAAATCAGGAGGAGTGACACGTCTGATGTCCAAAGCGAAATTCATATCACTGGAGGCTTCTTTGATGCCTACAATATTGGGCAGTTTAGCCAGGCGTTCCACGGTAGCCAGTTGAATGCCTGCTCCACCTGTTCTTCCAGGAACATTATACAATACAACAGGTACTGGAGAAGCTTCGGCAATGGCTTTGTAATGCTGATAGATACCTTCCTGAGAAGGTTTGTTGTAGTATGGAGAAACAGAAAGGATGCTGTTCACACCTTTGAGGTTCATGGTTTTTAAATTGGATACGACATCTGCCGTGTTGTTGCCACCCAGACCAAACATGATGCCTTTGCCTTTTGCTTCTTCGCGCGCGATGTCCAGCAAAAGTTGTTTTTCAGCCAACGTAGTAGTAGGAGATTCTGCTGTGGTGCCATTCACAACAAGGTAATCGACATTTCCCCCCAAACAGTTTTTGATCAATTGTCTGTATGCAGCGGTATCGATTTCTGATTTTTCGTTGAACGGCGTTACCAATGCTACGCCCGTTCCTCTCAATTCCTGTGTAATGCCCATGCTTTTGTTTGATTACTTTTCAGGCCACAAAATTCGTTAATAATACGCTGAATAAGAAGCGTTGTGTAAAAATAATTAAGAGATGAGAGATTGGAAATCAGAGATCAGAAAAATTAGGACTTGATTTCTGATCTCTGATTACTCTAAATCATGGAAGTGAAGGTTTGTTCATCGATGATCTTTACACCCAGGGATTGCGCTTTCTCTAATTTGGATGGTCCCATGTTTTCACCTGCTACCAGATAAGACGTTTTACCACTCACCCCGGATGCGATTTTTCCGCCGTGTTGAACGATCAATTCTTTTAACTCTTCTCTGTCGTATTGGCTGAACACACCCGATACCACGAAGATCAATCCTTCCAGTTTGTTGGACAGTCCGGCTTTTGGGGCATCGGAGGCAGAGCGCTCCAGTTGCACTCCTGCTTTTTTCAATTGTTCGATGATGCGCACATGGTTTTCATCGGCGAAGTAAGCTTTCAAACTTTGTGCAATGCGTCCGCCTATTTCAGGAACAGCGATCATTTCTTCTTCCGTAGCTGCCATGAGTAACTCAATGGAAGGGTAGGCATCTACCAGCTTCTCTGCGATGGTTGCTCCTACATGTCTTATGCCTAGAGCAAAGAGCACATTCTTAAAAGGAACCTGTTTGGATTTTTCAATGCCATCGATGAGGTTCTTCACGGACTTGTCGGCAAAGCGATCCAGTTGAATGAGGTCTTCGTAACGCAATTTGTACAATTGATCTGGTGTATTCACCAATCCTTTTTGATACAGCAAATCGATGGTCTCCGCGCCCAAACCATCGATGTTCATGGCTTTGCGGTGGATGTAGTGTTCCAGTTTTCCTTTCACCTGCGGAGCGCAGCCTTTATCGTTGGGACAGTAATAAGCGGCTTCTCCTTCTTGTCTGACCAGCGCCGTTCCGCATTCGGGGCAGTGTGTAGGGAAGATTACTTTCTGCGCATTGGGTTTACGTTTGGCTAGAACAACAGCCGTTACTTTGGGAATGATTTCTCCGCCTTTCTCCACCGACACGGTATCGAGCAGATGCAAATCAAGTCGTTCAATTTCATTGGCGTTGTGCAGGCTGGCTCTCTTCACGGTGGTACCGGCCAGCAAGACGGGTTTCAGATTCGCTACAGGCGTGACTGCTCCGGTGCGTCCTACCTGGTACTCTACAGAAAGCAAAGTGGTTTCTGCTTTTTCTGCCTGGTACTTGTAAGAGATGGCCCAGCGTGGACTCTTAGCGGTGAAGCCGAGTTCCTGTTGCCAGTCAAAATTATTCACTTTGATCACGATACCATCGATGGCCAAAGGCAAGGTATGTTTTTGTTTTTCCCAATGGTGAATGAAGTCCATGATCTCTTCGATGCGGCTACATTTTTTCCAAGTATCGGAAACTTTAAAACCTTTGGAGGAAAGCCATTGTAGTGATTGTTCGTGTGTGTTAAAAGGCAATTGAGCTCCTGTTAAGGAATACAAGTAGCAATCCAGTTTGCGTTTGGCCACTACTGCTGAGTCTTGCATCTTAATGGTCCCGGATGCCGCGTTGCGCGGGTTGGCCAGCAAAGGCTCTTCATTTTCTTCTCTTTCTTTATTGATTTCCTCGAATGAACTCAAGGGAAGAAATGCTTCTCCTCTTACTTCGATCCATTCTGGAATGTCGTTGCCTTGTATGCGCAGGGGAACCGTACGTATGGTTTTTACATTGGTCGTGATGTCATCGCCTTTCTCACCATCGCCTCTGGTGGCAGCTTGTACCAGCAATCCATTTTGATAGGAAAGACTCACAGCTACACCGTCAAATTTTAGTTCGCAGATGTAATCGATTTGCTCGTGTCCCAATGTTTTACGAACTCTCTGATCGAACTCTCTGATCTCTTCTTCTGAATAGGTATTGCCAAGAGACAACATTGGGAAACGGTGAACAACCGTTGCAAACTCTTTGGTGATGGCACCTCCCACACGTTGCGTGGGACTGTCGGCCTGCTTGAACGAAGGGTATTGCTGTTCCAGTGCTTCCAGTTCTTTCAATAAAAAATCAAATTCCTGATCACTGATCGGTGACTGGCTTTCCTGGTAGTACAGGTAATTGTAATGGTTCAGTTGTTCCGTTAAAGAAACAATTCTAGCTTTGGCTTGTTCTGCGTTCATTGCTTTTATACTTGTGGTAAAGTTAAGAATTTAGACTGCGTCAAGAGCAAGGATTTTTAAGATTTTATGAACTTTCATGGATAGCGTATATGTTTCTTATAATCCGAGATCAGAAATCAGAAATCATTAGATATCTTTACCTTGATTTCTGATCTCGGATTTCTCGTCTCTAAATTTTATTTTATGATAAACGAATTGATTGACAAACGCTGGAGTACACGTGCATTCAGCGATACTCCCATTTTACACAGCGATGTGGATAAACTATTGCTGGCTGCTAGTAAGTCTCCTTCGGCTTTTAATGAACAACCCTGGCGCTTTGTCGTGGGACTGAAAGCAGACGGAGCTATCTATGAAAAGTTACTGGGTTGCCTGACAGACAACAATCGCCTGTGGGCTTCCAAAGCTCCCTTGCTTGTTATGTTATTGGCTAAAAGAACCTGGTCACATAATGGCGAAGCGAATCTCAATGGTGCTTATGATGTTGGTCAGGCTGCGGCTTATTTTACCATGCAAGCTACGCATGACCACTTGTTTGTGCATCAGATGGGAGGGTTTGACCGTGAGAAAGCCATCGAGGTCTTGAACATTGATCCGGACTTTCAACCGTTGGTGGTGATTGCCGTTGGTCATAAAGGAACAGATGAAAATTTACCAGAAGGCTTGAGGGAAAAAGAAAAGACACGTTCGCCGAGAAAAAAAGTGGAGGAACTGATTCTTAAACCATAAATTGCAAGAGCCTGTTTGATCCCATCAAACAGGCTTTTTTTGATCTGTATTTTATTTTTTCATTTACTATTTTGGTTCTAGTATAAGATTGGGTTGTTGGAGTTGATGAATAGTCTGGTTGAATAGGAATAAGTAGGTTATCGCAGATGAGGATAGGGGCGTTCCCTTCGGGCCGGGCTTTCGCCACTCTCCCGCTAATTAGCGGGATCAAACAATGGCTCAATTCCTAACGCTAATTGTGACTCACTTTACAATCCAATATTAGACTAGAGCCACTATTTTTATAGCAGGTGTTGTACGACGTAATGATTTGGTCAAACATTTTAGACGATGAAGTGTTTATCTGTTAAAATCAATCTTTTATTGCAACCAAATAATTTTTTCACCAACGAAATCCAATCCTTAACCCTTGTTCGTAGATATACACATGATACACGTTTTGAAATATGCACTGTTGTTTGTTCTGGTCTTTATGATCTACATCGTGGTCAGCACTTCACTGGAATCTAATCTCTATACCGAATGGGATTTCCTGGCGGCTATACCCTGGATGCGTGCTACGCTTTGGGATTTTTACGCCAACATTTTAGTCATCTATTTGTGGGTGTTGTATAAAGAAAAAAAGGTGTTGGTGCTCTTACTCTGGGCCGTCTTGTTCTTTTGCTTAGGCAGCATTGCAACGATCGGTTATGTGTTGATTCAATTGTTTCGGGCGCAACCGGGCGACAGCATCAAAGAGGTATTGGTACAAACTAAACGTTCCATTTAGTCATGCAGATTGTATTTCTTTTCCTGCTTTCGTTTTTCACCGTCTCCTTACTGATGTTTGGAGTATGGCTGCTGCAATTAAAAAATAAAAATGCGGGCATTGTCGATATCATCTGGGCCATTAGTTTCATGGTGTCCGCGATGGCGTTTAGTTTTTTTACAGAAGGTTATGACGTAAGAAAACACATCTTGATCGTTCTGGTTTCCTTGTGGTGCCTGAGATTGGGCTTGCATTTATTCATTCGCAACTGGGGAAAAGAAGAAGACCTGCGCTACACACAACTCCGCAAAGAGTGGGGAGCGAAAGCCAACAGAAACATGTTTTTGTTTTTCGAATTTCAGGCCATCACAGCAGCGGCTCTTTCTATTCCTTTCATTCTGATTTTAAATAATGCATCCACTCAATTCTCTATCCTTGAAATAACGGGTTATGTGTTGATTCTCGTAGGCCTGATCGGAGAAGGCATTGCCGATTACCAATTGAAAAAATACAAAGCTACTGTCCCCAAAGGAGGCATCTGTAATGTGGGGCTTTGGAACTATTCACGACATCCTAATTATTTCTTCGAGTGGTTGGTATGGGTCGCTATCTTTCTCATAGCACTAACCGCGCCCTATGGCTGGGTATCGATCTATTGTCCTTTGCTGATGTGGCACTTTCTCAATAACGTGACAGGAGTAAAAGCAACGGAGGAACACATGGTGAAAACGAGAGGAGAAGCTTATATCAACTACCAGAGGACGACATCAGCTTTTATTCCCTGGCCAATAAAGGAACGAGTGAAGAGAGACGAGGTACGATAAATTAAATATCCATTCCTCCTTGCTCGTTCCTCGTCCCTCTTCAAAAGTGAATGATCAATTAACAATATAACTATGTGGTACACCCGTTTATTAGAAAAGAATGTAGTGCCTGATTTTCTCATCAGAAAAGGCATCAGAAGTCTGTTGAAGCAGCGTTTGAAAGATGAAACAAACGATGACCTGGAGGTGCAGCAACAGCACTTTATGGACTTGCTGAAAACGTTCAAGACCTCGGCTATCGCAGTAGAAACAAAGGCTGCCAATGAGCAGCACTATGAAGTGCCTACTGAATTTTATTTGCACACACTGGGCAAAAACTTAAAATACAGCAGTGGCTACTGGAAAAAAGGAAATAATGATTTCGATCGTTCGGAAGACGATATGCTGGAATTGACCTGTCAGCGTGCAGAGTTGAAAGACGGCATCGAAATTTTAGAATTGGGTTGCGGATGGGGATCATTGACTTTATTCATGGCGGCGAAATATCCCAAGGCAAACATTCTGGCGGTTTCCAATTCGGCGACACAACGTGCGCACATCGAAGAGACTGCCAGACAAAGAGGGTTGAGCAATGTGAAAATCATCACGGCTGATATCAATGTGTTTACAACGGACCGTCGCTTCGACAGAATTGTATCGGTGGAAATGTTTGAGCACATGAGAAACCACGCACAGTTGTTTGAGAAAATATCAGGCTTCTTGAAAGATGAAGGCAAAATGTTCATTCATATTTTTACTCATAAAGAACTGACCTATCTGTTCGAAGTGAAAGACGATACGGATTGGATGTCGAAGTATTTCTTCACCGGCGGCATGATGCCTTCTGATCATTACCTGTTGTATTTTCAGGAGCACTTTACCATACAAAATCATTGGAGAGTAAACGGTACACATTATTCCAAAACATCGGAAGCCTGGCTCAGTAAGATGGACAGCAACAAAGACATCATCATGCCTTTGTTTGAAAAAACATATGGTAAAGACCAGGCGGTAAAATGGTGGGTATACTGGAGAATTTTTTTCATGTCATGCGCTGAACTATGGGGCTATGACGAAGGGAAAGAATGGTTCGTGAGTCATTACTTGTTTCAGAAAAAAGCGTAAAGCAGTGAAAGCTGTCAGAAGAGAAAAAACCGTCTGATCAGGCGGTCTTTTTTATTAAATGAACTACACTCTCTGTACGATCCTTTTTCTTTTCTTTTGCTCACCCAAAAGAAAAGAATCCCGAGGCTTCGGGAAAAAGGGAGCCACGAAAAAAATGGAAGAAGATATTTGAGTATTGATAAACGATACGAAGTTAATTCCAAACGATATCTTCTTCCATTCGCTCTTTTCGTGGACGCCAGCCGCACCAGGTTTGCTGATTTCAATAAGGATTATACGATAATTTTTTTATTGTATAAAATAGTTGCTTTTAGGTTGTTATGATTTTGGAAAGAAAGATTTGGTGAGAGTATAAAATATTCCTTATTCAAAATCCAGTGAGGCAGCCGGTGTCGTATATCTTATAAATAGGATGTTATGAGAACCAGAGGGTACACGTTATTGATTCTATGCCTGTCTTTTGTGTTTGTCTTTGCAAAGCTCAATACAAAAGAAGAATACCTGACTTACCGTGGCATTGCTACAGACTTGCGTTCCAATAAATTTTATTATGTGGAAGAACATAAGGAGATCATGGAGAATCATGTGTTGAAAGAAACGGTGATTCAATACAGAGATTCAGCCGGTGTCGTGATGGCTAAAAAAGTAATTGATTATTCGAACAATAAGGTTACCCCTTCTTTCGAACAAACCGATTACCGTGATGGGTATACCGAAGGTGTTTCATTTTCTGAGCATGAATTGATTTTTAAATACAGAAAAAACAAATCAGAATCGTTGAAGTCAAAAACAATCCAGACGCCGGATAATCTGGTAGTGGATGGAGGTTTCAACTATTACATCAAAGGGAATTGGGGGGAACTAACCGATGGAGAAACGATGGTGTTTAATTTTGCGGTACCTTCTCAGTTGGATTATTTTTCCTTCCGTTTGTACAAAGAGTCAGAACAAAAAGACGCGGTAGTATTCCGAATGGAGCCGGACAATTTTGTCTTGAGAAAACTGGTAGATCCTATACGCGTTACTTATAAAATGTCCACGAAGAGAATTGTAAAATACGAGGGACTTTCTAACATCAATGATAAAAAAGGGAAGAGTTATTTAGTGAAGATCATGTACCCGAAAGTTGGTCCTTAATTTTAAGAAAGATATGAATATAGCCATCATAGGCACAGGCATCGCCGGAATGGGATGCGGCCATTTTTTACACGAGAAATATAATCTCACCTTCTACGAACAAAACAATTATGTTGGAGGTCACACGAATACGGCGTATGTAGAAGGCAATAAACCGGTAGATACAGGCTTCATCGTGTTCAACGACATCACGTATCCTAACCTGGTACGCTTATTTAAAAAGCTGAACGTGGAAGTCTATCCTACAGACATGTCTTTCAGTGTGCAGCATGTACCGACTCAGCTTGAATATTGCGGTTCCAGTTTGAATTTGATTTTTGCACAGCGCAAAAATATTTTCAATCCAAAATTCATAAAATTCATCTTACAGGTCAATCGCTTCAACAAAGAATGTACAAAAGTGTTGGACAATCCGAAGTATGAAAAATATTCCATGGCAGATTTTGTAAGAGAAGAAGGATACAGCGATGACTTCTTATACAAGTACCTGGCACCGATGAGTTCGGCGTTGTGGTCTACACCTACAGATATCACCATTAAATTTCCGGCAGTTTCGCTGGTACGATTCTTCAAGAACCACGGTTTACTGGGCTTGTCTACGCAGTACCAATGGAAGACCGTTCGCAATGGCAGCTGGGCCTATAGAGACAAACTCATTGCTCCTTTCAAAGATAAAATAAAAACCAACACGCGTGTGCAAAATGTAGTGCGTGTTGGAGATAAAGTAAGAGTATACGACGATCGCGGTGGTGAGTCAGAATTTGACAAAGTCATCTTTGCTTCACATGCCGATCAGACCTTGAGGATGTTGTGTGATGCTACACCATTGGAGAAGTCATTGCTGAGTAATTTTGAATACCAGAGGAACATCGCGACCCTACATACAGATGCGTCACTGATGCCGAAGATCAAAAAGACCTGGTCTGCCTGGAACTACCGCATTGAAACTGTGAATAAAGAATTGGTAGCTCATACCATTTATTACATGAACAAACTGCAGGACATTTCTGAGAAGAACGATTATTTCTTATCGATCAATCAACCGAATACGGTGGATCCTGCGAAGGTGTTGAAAACGATCGAATACGAACATCCCATCTTTACTCCTGCTGCTTATAAGGCACAGGGAGAATTGCACAAGCTGAATGAAAACGGCCAGGTGTATTTCTGCGGAAGTTATTTCAAATACGGTTTCCATGAAGATGCTTTTACTTCTGCTGTAAATCTTTGTTCCAAGCTGTTGGGTAAAGATGTTTGGGAAGAATAGAGAGGGACGAGAGAGCAGGAACGAGGGACGAATAAACATAAATCCAGAGAGCATTTGATTTTCGTAAGTATAAAAAAGAGACGCGATGAATTCTTGTATCTATAAATGTTCAGTCATGCACCATAGACTGGTTCCTAAAAAGAACAAGTTCAACTATGATGTGTTCATGTTCTATGTAGACCTGGATGAATTGGAACAATTGTCGAAGAAGAATTGGTTATTTGGATTCAATGCCTTCAACCTGTTTAGCTTTTACAATAAGGACCATGCGAATACCACGGAAGGTATTTTAGATCGTACGTCTTCTGTGAAATTGAAAATAGTAGAATACATCAAAAGCAAAGGGATCAATACTGTACCATATAAAATTACGTTGCTGAGCAACCTGACTACGATGGGGTATTTGTTCAATCCGGTTTCTTTCTATTATCTGTTTGACAAAGACAACAAACCATTTTGTTCGGTTGCAGAAGTGAGCAATACATTTGGTGAAATGAAATTATATTTGTTGGATTCGGAGACGCTGGTAGGAGATACGTTTTCTACTATGGCACCTAAAAATTTCTATGTGTCTCCTTTTTCACAAGCCAATACTTGGTTCCATTTCATCCTGAAAGTTCCTGGGGATAAGCTTCAACAGCGAGTGGATGATTATACCGATGAGAAAGGAGATCGTTTTTTATTGAGTGCGATTTCAGGAGTAAAAGAAAAATTATCGGATGCGAACATGATCAAACATTTTCTTTCGATTCCCTTCATCACACTCAAAGTAATTGTGCTGATTCACTGGCAGGCGTTTAAAATTTATTTGAAGAAGATGCCTTATTATAAAAAAAGTCAAGATCAACAGTTTCAACAACAATACATTAAACTTTAACCGTATGGATACTTCCCTGTCATTGATTAGAAACCGCAAATTCTCTTTGGTAGAATTATTGGTACTGAGAACATTTGGCAAGATGACCAGAGGCAGACTACACGTAGAGATGCCGAATGGAGAACATTTATATTTCGGAGACGGAGAAGATGCCGTGTCTGCCAAGATTACGGTGTACAGGTCTTCTTTCTTTAAAAAATGTGTGATGTACGGCGACATCGGTTTCGCAGAAGCTTATGTAGACGGCGATTGGGGAACCAATGACATTGTATCGGTGGTGTCATGGTTTATTCTGAACATGGAGAATAATCCATCGATCAGCGGAACGAAGACCAGTTCTTTCATTACGAATCTGTTTTCAAAAATAAACCGTTG
The DNA here is from genome assembly GCA_028288365.1 of Chitinophagaceae bacterium. GTDB lineage: Bacteria > Bacteroidota > Bacteroidia > Cytophagales > Cytophagaceae > JACMQM01. The sequence continues at coordinate 11,492 of JAQBNU010000017.1, forward strand.
GTATCATTTGTCCAGAAAGAATACGATCACCGGTTCCCGCAAAAATATTTCAGAACATTACGATTTGGGAAATAGTTTTTACACACTGTTTCTTGATCCTACCATGACCTATTCCAGCGGGATCTTCAGAGAAGAGTCCACTACACTGGAAAAATCACAAATAGAAAAATACGATCGCTTGTGTCGTTTGTTGAAATTAAAATCCACCGATCATTTGTTAGAGATCGGCAGTGGTTGGGGAGGATTTTCTTCTCATGCGGCTAGAAATTACGGTTGTAAAATTACCACCGTTACGATTTCTCAGGAACAGTATGCGTATGCCAAACAACGTTTTGCTGACGAGAATATTTCTGATGAGGTCAACATCCTGTTGGAAGATTACAGAAACATCGAAGGTAAATTTGATAAAATCGTTTCCATTGAAATGCTGGAAGCCGTGGGACATCAATTCATGCCGCGTTACTTTGAAAAATGTAACGCGTTGCTGAAAGAAAACGGATTGCTGGCTTTGCAAGTGATCACCTCTCCGGATGCACGCTATGACGAGATGCGCAGAGGAGTAGACTTTATACAAAAACATATTTTCCCCGGGTCTTTGCTTCCATCTGTGGCACGCATCAACCGGTGCATCAACGAAGCTTCTAATTTGAATTTGTACGACATCAAAGACATTGGCATAGATTATGCGAAGACATTGAACATCTGGTGTGAGGAATTCAATAAGAAAAAAGAAGAGATCATGGCGCTTGGAATGGATGCTACGTTCATTAGAAAATGGAACTATTATTTTCAATATTGTGAAGCGGCTTTCAAAATGCGCAACATCAGTGTGATGCAATTGGTATATACCAGACCTAATAATTTCGAATTCTAATATGAATCGTTTTGTTCTGCTTGTGATCTTGTCTCTCTTGTGGAGTTTGTCTGTATTCGCCAATCGTTACAAGGTGCATAAGAACATAGACTACGTGAAGGCTTCTGAGCGTGATTACGATAACGTACGTCATAAGCTGGATGTCTATGCACCCAAAGAAAAATACAACACAGGAAAAGTCTTTGTATTCATTCATGGAGGAAGCTGGGATACCGGTCGCAAGGAACTGTATAAATTTGTGGGCCGTGCCTTTGCGGCCAATGGCATCGTAACGGTGGTCATCAATTATCGGTTGAGTCCTGTCGCTAAATACGATGGCATGGCATACGATTGTGCCAGAGCCGTTGCCTGGGTAAAGGAAAACATCGCAACGTACGGAGGAAATCCGAAGGAGATATTTGTTGGGGGACATTCTGCAGGCGGACAGCTGGCAGCACTGATTGTGACGGATCCCACTTACTTTGATAAAGTAGGAATATCTAATCCTGTGAAAGGATGTATTCTCAATGATCCGTTTGGATTGAACATCTACAAATACCTGGAACACGGTTACGATGGAGATGCGACTTTTCGCAGAACTTTCACCAATTCACCGCAGGTATGGAAAAAAGGTTCACCGATTTTCCATGTGAAGAAAGACACGATCAGGTATTACATCATTCACGGCGGCAATACGTATCCGGCTGTGATGGGAGACAGCGAGGACTTTCACGCAAAAAACATAGAAGTTGGAAATGCTTCGGAGATCCATACGGTGCGGCACAAGCGGCATATACCGATGGTATTGTTATTCTTTCGTAAGCACAATAAAGAAGTGAAGAAAGCGATTGCCTTTATGATGAAGTAGTAAATGATTTATTACTTGTTGTTGGCATCCCGCCAACAACTGACTGTATTAACACGTCTCGTGCCGGCACTTGTTGGCGGGACGCCAACAAGAATATAAGTTTGTTTTATAGTTAACGTTTAACCTGAAAGGCTCCGGAAATTCACCGGAGTCTTTGTTCGCTTTATACAAAGATTTCGTTCGGAAATTGTTTTGAATTTTTCTTTGTATATCTAACGATACTGGGTAGCTTAGTAAAATAAAGAAAAGCCATCGCTCCAAAAATAAAAATATCGGAAGAAGAACTCATTAGATTATTGATATCTAAAGACAAGAAGGGTTTTGATATCCTTTACAACAATTATTCTTCGTCGTTATATGGAGTCATTCATTTGATCGTAAAGAAAGAAGAATACTCAGAAGAAATTCTCCAGGATACGTTCCTTAAGATTTGGAAAAAAATAGATGATTACGATGCATCGAAAGGTCGTTTTTTTACCTGGATGTTAAACATTGCCAGAAACATGGCGATTGATAAATTAAGATCAAAAGAATTTAAGGCAGGAAATAAAACCGATGACATCTCCAGCTACGTAGATATAGGAGATACAGGATATGCAGACAAACACAACATGGATCACATCGGTGTGAAAGACGTGTTAAATAAGCTGCCGGAAGAACATCGTTTCCTGATACAAAAAATGTATTTCGAAGGATATTCTCAATCGGAAATTGCAGAAGAATTTGATATCCCATTAGGGACGGTTAAAACAAGAGTACGGACAGCAATGTCTAAACTTAGAGAACTATTTCAATGAACATAAAAGAGTACATATCGTCAGGAATACTGGAAACTTACCTACTGGGTGGGTTAAGTGAAGCTGAAGCGGGCGAGGTGGAAACTTATGTAAAGCAATATCCGGAAATACGTGCTGAATTGGATAAGCTGGAAGGCGATCTGGAAAACATTGCTTTATCATATGCGAAAGCACCATCGCCGTCTTTGAAATCCAGGATCGCTTCCGAGTTAGATTTCGTGGAAGAAAAAGAAGTGCAGATCATTCCTATTCCTTCTTTCTATCGCATGGCTATCGCTGCGTCTGTGGTACTTGCCATCATCTCTACTGCCAGTGCAGGATATTTCTGGAACGAATGGCAGAAGGCAGAAGGACGTGTGATTGCGTTGGAAGTAGAAAAGAGTTCTTTAGCAAACAACATCAACCTGACCAAACAGGAATTAGATAAAACCAACAGCTACTTAAGTCTGGTACAAGATACCAATTCTGTATTGATTACACTGAAAGGTTCAGCCTTATCACCGACCGCTGCTGCGAAAGTACTTTGGAACAAGAAGACACAGGAAGTTTACTTAGGTGGGTTAGCGGCTCTTCCTGTTCCAACAGCTGAACAACAATACCAGCTCTGGGCCATCGTAGACGGACAGCCTGTAGATGCCGGAGTATTTGATATGGAAAATAAAAATGTACTGCAACAATTGAAAACCGTTGCCAATGCACAGGCCTTCGCTGTGACGCTGGAGAAGAAAGGCGGTAGCCCGACTCCTACACTGGCAGCGTTGTATCTGATAGGAAATGTATAATCTCAATATCTTATAGAATAAAAAGCCTCGGTCATTGACCGGGGCTTTTTATTAGAGCTAACAGGAGAATTATTTTTGTATAAAGATTAGTAGTTGTTTGTTGTGATTTATCACTATTTAGGTTAGGGCATTTCCCTCCTTCGTCGGGCCGGGCTTTCGCCACTCGCTTTCCGACTTATAGCGATACGTTTAAATCAATCCTATTTGTCGGAAGAGCTCAGACAATGGCTCAATCCCTAATGCAACAGCTTTGCGTTAGGGATCGAGCAGAAAGCCCGAAGTGCGCGGACTTGTGCGGTTGGCGGACTTGGAGCGAGAGCCCGGCCGCCACTATAAGCTTGTATAAAGCGAGCAAGATGAATTGGCGGTAACGCCCTCATCATTCTGATGATTGATTCTCCTGATCATCTTCTCTCTCCAAAAACTATATCTTTAGATTTTCTTTAGGTCCAATAAGTATATAGTCGCCTATTTTAATTGTGAGTAGCAGATACTCATAAGTTACTTCACATAGATTACCTATCACTAATAATATCTTTTTTTTCTATCAACTAATTGGTATTTTCATTGCATCAAATAGCTTGTGCATCATTATTGATCAACAACAAAACCAAGAAACAAGCTAACCTAATCCACCATGAAAATAGTATTGTATGTGTTCATTTTTCTGAACTGTAGTTTATGCGCTTGGGCAAAAAAGTATACTGTTCATAAAGACATTCCATACACGGCTGTTACAGACCCTGACTACGACAAAGGAAGCCATTGCTTGGATGTATACGTTCCTAAAGAACATATAAAAAAGAAAGGCAAAGGAAAAGTATTGGTCTTCATTCATGGCGGAGCATGGAAAGGAGGTTCCAAGGATTCCCCAAGACATCGGGCAGTTGGGAAATCATTTGCATCGAATGGTATCATCACCGTGGTGATCAACTACAGGCTTTGGCCAGAAACAAAATATTATGGAATGGCCGATGATTGCGCGCGCGCCATTGCGTGGGTGAAACAAAACATTGCACAGTACGGAGGCAATCCAGAAGACCTCTATGTTTCTGGACATTCCTCAGGAGGCCATCTCGCGGCGCTGGTGACCACCGATTCCAGTTACCTGATGAAAGCCGGTGTGACGTCCAAAGTGCCCATAAAGGGTTGTATACTCAATGATCCGTTTGGATTGAACATGTTTGAATACATGGCGCAAGGTAATGTGGTGGATGTTTTTTTATTCCGAATCATTTTTACTGATTTGCCTACAGAGTGGATGAAAGGTTCTCCTTATTACCACATCAACAAAGACGATGTGCGCTACTACATGATCTACGGAGCGGAGACCATGGCCTTTGTAAAAGAGAGCAGTAAAGAATTTCACGAGCGAAATCGTTTTGTCGGTAATTATTCTACCATACACCGGGTCAATTGGCGAACGCATATTCCTATGTTGGATCTGTTTTGTCATAAGCATAGTAGAGAATTGAAAAAGGCCGTTGCGTTCATGCAAGAGAAGTGAAGTACCTGATCAACATACGTGATTTTTTTATATTGGGGCATGTCTGGCTGGCGCTGTGTGCGGTTGCTCAGGGCTTGTTGACCTTTCATTTGATTCAGGCAACTATTTCATTGCCAGTATGTGCGATTTTATTTCTCGCTACTTTTTTTATTTATAACATCAGAGCGCTATATGATTCATCGTTGCGTGGGGAACAAAAAAAAACCGCACCGCTTCATGTCCGATGGATGTCTTCTCATCTACACATGCTGTGGGGACTATCTTCTCTGGCAGCGATAGGCATTTTGATCTTCACCTGGATGTTGAAAGAGAAAACGATTGTTGTTTTTTCGATAACAGGATTGCTGGCTTTGTCTTATTCAATCCCTTTGTTATCCAGTAAAGGTGGTCTGAGGCAGCTGCCAGGATTCAAAGCCTTTTTAATTGGCATCGTGTGGACATTGAGTACCGTATTGATTCCGGTGATGGAATCGACATTGGTGATGGATGCGGCGCAGGTGACGGTGTTGATGATCAAACGATTTACATTATTCTTTGTGTTGGCACTGGTCTGCGATATACGCGATGAACAAACAGACAGAGAACATCAGTTGCATACCATTGCTACGTATTTGGGAGCAGCCAAGGCAAGAATGCTATGTCTGGGGTTATTGGTCATAGAAGAATTTATTATTTATACATACGATTATAATTTGGATCGTGACGTGTTTTATAGACTGACTCTTTTTACTTTGCTTACTGCTGTTGTTGTGTGGTCTACGAAGTATACAAAGAATGTATTTTATTATCTGTTTGTAGCGGATGGTATGACCATGCTTCAGTATGTGTTGGTGTGTATGGTATTAGTGTAAGAAGTGATCAGTGGACAGTTGTTAGTATCAACTTCTTGTTGGCGTCTCGCCAACAAGTGATGGTTTATGAACGGATGCCATTTGTTTAATAACGTTCATCGACTGTTCATTGCAACAGATGTTGGCCGGACGCCAACATCGAGCCGAGCCTACATCATTTAGGTTTGATAAAAGAAGGGGTAGCCATTATTAAAAATAAAATATGAACGCATCAGATTGGATCAAACAGTTGGTACTTCTTCCTCATCCGGAAGGCGGGCACTACAAAGAAACGTACCGTTGTGCGGAAGAGCTTGCCGTTACTGGTCTGGAAGGGAAGCGAAATATCAGTACAGCTATTTATTTTTTATTGGAAGGAAACCACCGTTCTCATTTTCATCGCATACAATCCGATGAACTTTGGTTTTTTCACGAAGGCACAGCCTTAGAAATTTTTATTCTAAGAGAAGAAAAAATAGAGGTGATGGTGTTAGGGAAGAATATAGCAGAAGGGGAAATGTTACAAGCCATCATTCCTGCAGGAGTTTGGTTTGGTGCCAGAGTGCAGCATCAAAAAGATTTTGCTCTTGTCAGTTGTACCGTAGCACCAGGATTTGATTTCAGAGATTTTGAATTGGGAAAGAAGAAAGAATTGGTTAAACTTTTTCCGCAACATGAGTTGATCATTGAGGAGTTTGGTTATTCTGATTAGTTAAGACAGATGGTCTGAAAATACTATTTACTATTCTTCAATAATAAATTGAAATTCTTCTCTTCCGCAATCGTGCAACCGCTTTCCATCAATTGAAAGATGATCTTTTCTCTTTCCTCTGCGTAGGCTTGTTCCTTTGAATAGAGCGTGATGCCAACGGAGTCCGGTGCTTGTTCCCATTGTTCAAAAAAATCAGGATCGGTTAAGTCTAAACCTGATTCGTCAGAGAGTTGGATAGCGACCATGTGCAACACCTCTTCTTTGCAATGGAAGATCATCCAGTCCTGGCGTGTGAGGTGTTCTACATATTTTATTTTCTTCAATACATTATCAAAGACCATGTCACTAAATGTATCAATGAGATCCTCCACACGTTCCATAGTATTGGCCTTCATGTCTACCCATTCCGGTGCGGTGATCTGATTGGTTGCCAGAAAATGAATGAATTCCGGTTCGAGCTCCTGAAGTTCTTCGTTACTGAGTCTTTTGTATTTCATAAAAGGAGATTGCTTAACCAATTCCTAAGAGTGCCTGCAAGGCTTTCCATAGATTGGCTTTCAGTGCGGTCGTTTGGGCAAGTGCAGCCAATGGATCGCTGAGCAAAAGTTGTTTGCCTGATACGACTTGTGATTGATAGAGTGTGAGTTTGGCTTGTTTAGCGGTTTGTAGAGATTCTGCATCACAAAATACAATGGCTTTTGATGCAGGCAATTCATCTGTAAATAACAACCCATTGGTGGTGTTGGCTTCTAATAGTGCAATGTCTGCCGGGTTGAGTTTACAGGCTTGCAAAATTTTATTCAGTAGTTCCTGATCGGCTGCTTGTAGCGCAGCCTTTTTACCCCAGAATACAATGCACAAAGCGGAAGAGTTACCAGGATGAAGAATTTTTAATGCCGGTTGTTGTATGACAGGAGGAGTTTGTACCGTTGATGTGGCAGTAGTTGGTACCGTTTGCACAATAGTTTTTTCTACAACAGGAGCTGTAGCCACTTCCGCAACCGGCGCGGTTACTGCCTTTGTTCCTGTGGAAGGGAACACATACAGGTCTTCAGAGAAGATATAGGGGTAAAATTCCTCGATCATGCTTTTCAAAGATAATAAATGTCGTTTGGATGCGGAAGAATGTTGGTAAAAAAGAGGAATAGGTCTAGCTTTGCAGGGCAATTCAATAGTTATCTACATCAACATCCAAAACCATGGCCAAAGGTCCTATTTCTCAATTTACTGAAAAGCATTTCTTGCATTTTAACGCGGCGGCATTGATGGATGCTGCTAAAGGTTACGAAACCCACATGCTCGACGGCGGCAAAATGATGATTACCCTGGGTGGTGCCATGAGCACGGCGGAATTGGGTAAGTCACTGGCTGAAATGATTCGTCAGGATAAAGTACAAATCATTTCTTGTACCGGAGCCAATTTGGAAGAAGACATCATGAATTTGGTGGCGCATGATTTTTATAAAAGAGTACCCAACTACCGCGACCTGAGTCCTCAGGAAGAAAGAGAGTTGTTGGACAATCATTACAACCGTGTCACAGATACCTGTATCCCGGAAGAAGAAGCGTTTCGTCGTTTGCAAAAACATATTTTCAAAGTGTGGGACAATGCGGATAAAAAAGGAGAACGTTATTTTCCGCATGAGTTCATGTATCAGATGTTATTGTCGAAAGAACTAGAGCAATATTATCAGATTGATCCGAAAGACAGCTGGATGCTGGCTGCCGCAGAGAAGAACTTACCGATCGTTGTTCCGGGATGGGAAGATTCTACCATGGGAAATATCTTCGCTTCGTATTGCATCAAGCGGGAATTGAAAGCGTCTACGATGAAGTCAGGTATAGAATACATGATGTGGTTGGCAGACTGGTACATTAAAAATTCAGAAGGTAAAGGCGTAGGCTTCTTCCAGATTGGTGGCGGTATAGCGGGCGACTTCCCGATTTGTACGGTGCCTATGTTGTACCAGGATATGGAGATGGAAGAAATTCCTTTCTGGGCGTACTTCTGTCAGATTTCTGATTCTACAACCAGTTATGGTTCTTATTCAGGAGCTGTTCCCAATGAAAAAATTACCTGGGGTAAATTAGATATTGATACGCCGAAATTTATCGTAGAGTCAGACGCCACGATTGTAGCGCCATTGATGTTTGCGTGGATATTGGGCTGGTAGAAGGGAGTGATCAGTTGTCAGTGAACAGTGATCAGTCATTTACTATTATACATTAAAACAAAAGGACTTCACATGTGAAGTCCTTTTGTTTTTACTGATCACTGACAACTGTCCACTGATCACTCTTTTTTTTTATTTTCCAAAAAACGTCTTCAACGATTCCGCATCTTCCGGCTTCATCCTGCCGGCCAGTACCAGTCTTAGTTCGCGGCGTTTGAGCGCACTTTCGTAGAGTGCTTTGTCTTCTTTGGTTTCAGGAATGAGTTCGGGTACTTTCACCGTGTTGTTATCCGCATCTACTGCTACAAAAGTAAAAAAGGCTTCATTGGTTTTAATTCTTTCTTTTCCCTTCGGAATATTTTCGGCAAATACTTCGATGTGAACTTCCATTGAACTGGTGAAGGCGCGTGTTACTTTTGACGTCAGTGTTACCACACTTCCAATCGTGATGGGATGAGTAAAGGAAACGTTATCGACAGAAGCTGTTACGACAGTAGTGCCCGAATGGCGCTGCGCAGAGATGGCAGAGACCACGTCCATCAGGTACATCAAACGTCCGCCCATTAAATTATTTAAGGTATTGGTATCATTGGGTAAGACCAATTCTGATTTGATGACGAGTGAGTCGGATGGAGATTTGGATTTTAGCATAATATAGTGGTCAGTTGTCAGTGATCAGTAGTATTTAGTGTTTTTTGATGCAAGTAATTTAAACGTATTAGTTGTTCTCTTTTTTCTGATCACTGATCACTATTTCCCCCATCCGTGTTTTCCTACGAGCGGTACAAATCTAAACTGCCCGAATTGTTCGCGTTGAAATTCGTTTTCGCTTTTGCGGATGATGCGTATCATGGTTTGGTTGGCGCTGTCACCGACAGGGATCACCAGGTGTCCGCCCACTTTCAATTGTTTCATCAGTGTTTCCGGTATGGAAGGAGCGCCGGCAGTGACGATGATGCTGTCGTAAGGTGCGTACTGAGGCAGTCCGAGTGTGCCGTCCATGCAGAAGAACTGGGCTTTGTAGCCCATTTGACTCAATGTGTATTTTGCTTTTTCAGACAAGCGGTGGTGGTATTCGACGGTATACAATTTAGCACCGAGTTCGAGCAGCACACAGCTCTGATAGCCAGATCCCGTGCCGATTTCCAATACTTTGTCGCCTTTTTTTACATGGAGCAAAGACGTTTGAAAAGCGACAGTATAAGGTTGTGATATGGTTTGTCCCTCGTCGATGGGAAAAGCTTTGTCCTGGTAGGCATGTTCAAGAAAAGCGTTGTCCAAAAATACATGTCGGGGAATGCGTCCAATGGCATTCAGTACGGATTGATTCGTAATACCCTTCTCTGTCAATAGGTTAACCAATTGTTTACGCAAGCCCTGATGTCTGAATGAGTCGATTAAATTCATTGTTTTCTGCTACCTCTAAAATGTGTATTTTTGCAGGTGCATGATGTTGCAATTTAAAATATCTATTCGATATTTATCGGATTAATTTCAGTACGTTGGAGAGAAGACTTTTATTTACACGTTTTATTTTATTAGACTGGTTGGTATCGGTTGTTGCGTGGATTGTTTTTTACATGGAACGTAAAGAATTGTTGAACGAAACCCAGGAGTCCATCGGTATTCCTTTATTGGTTAATGCTACGATCATCGGCCTTTTCTGGGTCGTGCTGTTGGCCTTGACAGGTTTTTACAACGATATTTTTTCTAAGTCCAGAATCAAGGAAGTATTCCGTTTGATTCCTGTGGTTTTGATCGGAGTGGTATTGATCTTCCTCGTGCTCTTATTGGATGATGAAGGTGTGACAAGGTATACAGAGTATTACAAGACATTAAGCTATTACACGGCTTTACAATTTGGCGCTTTGTTCTTTGCGAAAACATTTGCCATTACATCCATCAAATTATCCATATCGAGAGGACATATTTATTTCAAAGCATTATTGATCGGCTCCGATCAGAAGGCGCTGGATCTGTATGAAGAAATAGAAAATGAACATCAAAACCAGGGCATACGTTTTTCAGGGTACATGCACGTCAGCGATGAAAATAAAAACCTTTGGTCAACTAAGCTACGACACATCGGCCTGTATACGCACATAGGTAAAGTCATTCGCATCGCTAAAATCAATCATGTGATCATTGCCATAGAACCTTCTGAACACGATAAGGTGACAGATCTCATGAGCAAGCTGGAAGGACTGGATGTGAAGGTGAGCATTATACCGGATGTGTATCAATTGTTGTTGGGCTCTGTAAAAGTGACACAGGCTTTCGGATTGCCGTTTATAGAAATCAGTCAGGACTTGATTCCGTTGTGGCAAAAAGCATTGAAGCGCGCTATGGATATTATCGTTTCTATCATTGTGCTGGTGGTGGGTTTTCCTTTCCTGGCAACTGTTGCATTGATTACTAAATATACGTCCAAAGGTCCGGTGTTTTTTTCACAGGAAAGAATAGGGAGAGGAGGACTTCCTTTTCAAATTTTTAAATTCAGAAGCATGTACATTGATTCGGAAAAACATGGTCCGGCATTGGCTTCTTCTTCCGATTCAAGAATTACGCCTTGGGGTAAGATCATGCGCAAGTCCAGATTGGATGAGTTTCCGCAATTTTATAATGTACTGATAGGAGATATGAGCCTTGTAGGGCCGAGACCGGAACGTCAGTTTTTCATTGACCAGATCATGTTAAAGGCACCGTATTACAGGCATCTGCATCGGGTCAGGCCGGGTATTACATCACTTGGACAAGTGAAATTTGGTTATGCTGAAAATGTAGATCAAATGGTAAAGAGATTGAAGCATGATATTTTGTATATTGAAAACATGTCTTTAGCCATGGATTTTAAAATCATGTGGTATACTATTTTTACGATCATAAAGGGGAAAGGAAAATAAAATGTTTACTGGTATTGTAGAAGCCATGGGGATCGTGCAGAAAATAGAGCACGATCGAAGCAATATGGTGCTCACCATTGCATCGTCTATTTCAAAAGAATTGAAAATAGATCAAAGCGTTGCGCACAATGGTGCTTGTTTAACTGTTGTTGCGTTTGATGAGCAGACACATCGTGTCGTGTTGATCGATGAGACCTTGCAGAAAACAAATTTCGGTGAGATCAAAGTAGGCGATGAACTGAATTTGGAACGTTGTTTGCCTCTCAATGGCAGACTGGACGGACACATGGTGCAGGGGCATGTAGACCTGACCGGTACTTGCACCAGCGTAATCGATCAAAATGGAAGCTGGAAATACGTCATTGAATACGATACCAACAAAGGTTTCATGACAGTATCCAAGGGATCCATTTGCATAAATGGTATCAGTTTGACAGTGGTAGATTCAGGTCCCGGACGCTTATCAGTGGCTATCATTCCATATACGTTTGAACACACTACGATGAAACATGTTCAAAAAGGAAGTCAGGTGAATATAGAATTTGATATTATAGGCAAATACATCGCACAATACGCTTCTATATATAAGATTCAACCTTAGTTAGTAATGTTGCGTAGAAGTAGTTAATTTTAAGTATAAATGAGTTTTTCATGAATGCTATCATTATAGGTTCTTCCAAGTCTGAAATTGAAATTTTAAAGACATACCTGGAGAAGGTCAGTTTGATTACTGTTGTTGCCGTATTAGAAAATCCGGATGACACCGACGTACCCGCTTTTAACAGAGAAGATATTTCTTTGTTCTTCATCGGTGCCGAACTGGTAGGGGAAAAGTCATTCGATGTATTTGACTTTTTTGAAGGATCAGCTCCTGTCATTGTTTTTTCAAAAGAAGAAAAATATGCCATCAAGTCCTTTGATGCGGGAGCCATTGACTACATGGTTCTGCCAGGTACGCTGGATCGCTTTTTACGTGCGCTTAAGAGAGCGGAACGTGTAGCCATCAGCATTGGTATTCAAACGGAGAATAAAGACATGTATGTGCGCTCTAATGCGAAAAGTTTACGTGTCCCTTTTGACAGTGTATTGTATATAGAAGCCATGGCAGACTATGTGATTATACAAACAGAAGACTGCAAGTACATCGTACATTATACGATGAAAGGCATACAGGATAAATTACCAGCTGATCGATTTGTGAGGGTGCATCGTTCTTACATTGTCAACATGGATAAGATTCATGCGATCGATAACCAGGAAGTGATCATCAAGGAAAAAAGAATTCCGATCGGAGCCTCGAACAAAGACTATTTCTTTAGTCGCCTCAATTTGATTTAATCGGATAACGATTGATCATTTTTTTACATACATAAGCCATGAGATAAGCTACACCTACGCCACAAGCTGCACCTGTAAGGATATCCAGCGGATAATGCTTGCCTAAATAAATGCGGCTGTAAGATACCACTGCTGCCCAGAGGAAGAGCCAGCTCCAGTTTCTTTTTTTACCAAATACCAACCAGATAAAGCAAGCCAAGCCAAATGTATTGGAAGCATGAGAAGAAAAGAATCCATATTCTCCTCCGCAATCTGTCACCATGCGCAACAAGGGAAGGATAGAGGGTTCGTGACAAGGTCGCAGTCGTTGTGTCAAAGGCTTGGCTACACCCGATGCCAGCTGATCACAGAGTACAATAGTAAGTACAACAGCGGCAATTACCCAAATGGTATTGTAACGAAATTTTTTAATCAGGAAATAAAGCAACATGGCATAAAAAGGGATCCATATAAAAGTACCGGAAACCAATACCATGAATTGATCGGCCCAGTCGGCAGACCAATGTGTATTCAGGTATACCAGCGCCTGCTGATCCCATGCGATGAGTTGCTCAAATGCTTTCATTGGTCCAGTCTAATCCTTTTTTTAATTGTGTCAATGTGAGTTGTTCTTGGCTTCCTGCTTTGGCCTGGAAGTCATATTCCCAGCTAGCTTCAGGAGGCATGCTCATCAGAATACTTTCTGTTCTGCCATTGGTGTCCAATCCGAATTTCGTTCCCTTGTCGTAGACAAGATTGAATTCTACATAACGACCTCTTCTTATTTTTTGCCATTGTTTTTCTTCTGCAGAGAAAGAATGTGCACTGTTCTTTTTTAGGAGAGGAACATACAATTCTGTAAACAGCATGCCTGTTGCTTTGACGAAATCAAAGAGCTGTTCTTTACTTAGCCCGTATGTAGAATCGTTCAGGTGATCAAAGAAAATGCCTCCGATACCTCTTGTTTCATTTCTATGTGGAATATAAAAATAATCATCGGCCCACTTTTTAAACGTGGTGTAAAACTCCGGATGGTAGTGATCGCAATGGGCCTTTAATTTTTTGTGAAAGAACTGTGCATCTTCTTTGACGATATAATGCGGTGTGAGGTCTATCCCTCCGCCAAACCAGTAGGTTCCGTTGCTCATCTCAAAGTAACGGATATTCATGTGGATGATGGGCACATGCGGATTATGCGGGTGCAGCACGATGGAAACACCGGTAGCAAAGAAATCAGCAGGTGGAAGTTGGAGTGCCTGTGAAATCTTCTCTGGTGTTTGACCGTGAACAGCTGAAAAACCTACACCACCTTTTTCAATGGCATTTCCATTTTTAATGATGCGTGATCTTCCGCCACCACCTTCTTCCCGTGTCCAGAGGTCTTCCAGGAAGAGCGCTTTGCCATCGGCTGTCTCTAATTGACGGCAGATATAATCCTGTATACCTTTGAATGTTTCTGCAATGTGTTCTTTTGTCATACTCATTAGAATGGATAACCTATCCCGATGTTGAAGGTAGGTGATTTGGTAATGGTTTGTGAAAGCACATACCGTTGACCGATGGGTTCAGCAGGATCGAGCAATCTGTAACCCATGTCAAATCGAATGATCAGGAAGGTGAAGTTCAGACGTACACCATATCCTGTGCCCACTGCAATATCTCGAATAGATTCGAAATATTTGAAATCAGAACCAGGCCGTGTGGGATCTTTTAATGCCCATACGTTACCGGCATCCAGGAAGACGGCTCCTTCCAGGAACCAGTATATTTTAAAGCGGTATTCAATGCTTGTTTCCAATAACACTTCTCCCGGTTGTTCAAAGAGGTAACCGTTTCTCGTGTCTTTGTAAGAACCTGGTCCCAGACGCCTCGGCTGCCAGGCCCTGATGCTGCTGGTACCTCCTGCGAAGAAATATTTTTCATAGGGTAAAATAAAACTGCCGTTTTGCTTGTAACCTGACGTACCATAGGGCCTCGTGTAACCGGCAATGAACTTTGCTGCTACGCTGTGTTTTTTACCTAGTGGTCTAGTTCCTCTCAAGTCCAATTGAAATTTAACGTATTGGAAATATTGTAAATTGAATAATTTATTTTCCGGTTCATGGGTAATGTAACGACTGAGCATGTTCGGAACATTGCCTCCGATCTCAACATACGGTTTAATGAAGATACTCGGTTTGTTTGTTCCGAACTGAAAGTTGTTGTAAGCATAATAAAAGTTAAAGTTGGTCACGATGGACCTTCTGAAGGTCACGTAGAGGTTGTTGCCTGAAGCCCTTAAGGTATCGAGGTAGTTTTGAAACTCATCGGTCTTGATGTTGGAGTTGACCACGTACATCTCTATGGGTGTTACCCCAAACTGGCTGAATTTATTTTTTCCTAAAAAGAAATAGGACAGGGAAGTATTGACGAATGTTCGTCTGTATTCATAGCGGTCAATGAAACCATAACCCATCAACAATCGCGATCGTGGAGCACTGCGTTCTACTTTTTTTCGTAAACCTGGAAAGAGAAGAGAAGGGAAAGTCAACGTAATACCGCTGTTGAATTGTTGCGTCGTCAGTACGTTGTTGACGTTCAATGCAGAAGCTTGTCCTTCCAAACTGTAACGCACAAACGTTTCGAAGATTTCGAAATTCTTGAATACGTTGCGGGCCTTGAAACTCACATTGACGAAGGGACCTGGTATATAACCCTGACCTACGGAGAGTCCGTATTCCTGCGACAATTGGTATTTTTTCAGCGGACTGGTGTAGATGTATATCTTCAGTGCGTTGGTAGAAGCATTGGCACTGTCTTGCTTGATGACATCCGGTTTGATGTTGACGAGTCGAAACATATCGAGTGTTCCTAATCTTCTTTGAATGCTTTCTATTTTTCGCTGATCGTAGACGTCACCTTCTTTTAGAAATATTTTGCGACTTAAAATTTTTGTGTTGTATTTTCTTCCATAGAGTTGGTACGTGATGATGCCGTCATGTATTTCTTTGTAATTGTCAGGCATGGACTTTCCCTGACTGACTTCTGCAAAGAAGGCGACTTCATCGATGCGGTATACATTAAACTGAGAACTGTCTTCCTTCTCGATGTGCAGGGTGATGTCGAGCTGATAGGCATTCAGGTTACTGTCTAGTGTATAATAAATATTTTGTTTAGAAATTTTATAATACCCGTTGTCTTTTAGAATCGCGAAGAGGCGATCTCTTTCATCCGAAAGGTGTTGTTCATTGTACTGGACATTTTCATTCAAATCGCTGGCGCCTTTGTGAGCGGTGTTCAATGAATCTATTCGTTTATCATGTATGTCGTAAAAGATGTGTCGAACGGTATAAGGTTCTTTTTCTGAAACGTGATAAGTTACTTTGGCTTTGCGTTTTTTGTATTTCACCGACCAGGTCACTTCGTTTTGTAAGAAACCTTTCGACTTCAAATGCCGGTGAATGTTTCGTGTACTCTCTACTGTACTGATGGAATCAAAGACAACGGGTGCTTCACCTATCGTACGCATGACCCAGTTGCCTTCCGTTATGTTTTTATAACTCTTGGAAAGTTTTTTGTTTTTCTTTTCGCGCAGTTTGTTTTTTCGTTTTTCTGTTTTTGCTTTTTCAATTCTGCGATTGAAAGAAGCTTCCTTATGGTTGTATTGTTTTTGAAGGGCCACTGTATCGTACCAGCTTTTTCCAAAATAATAAAACCCCAAATAAATTTGAAAGCCCAGAATGTTGCGGTTGCTTTTTTGCTTAAAGTAAGAGCTCAGCTCATCTTCTGATAATTTTTTAGTACCTTGAACGGACTGTTTGGTGAGCAGGTGTTTACCCTTGTATTTGGGGTCATTGCTGAAATAACGCAAACTGGGTCTACAACTGACCATAAGCAGCGCAAAACCGGCAAAAAATAGTACGTAATGATATATGGATTTCTTTGTCAAATCTAATGCTAAGCAAAAACGATATAAAAATCATCAAATCTCTGCAGAATAAAAAATACAGGAAGACTTATGGCTTATTTACTGTAGAAGGGGAGAAAAATGTAGTCGAATTGATACAGGCTCAATGGCGCATTCAACGCCTGATCATCAGTGAACGTTTTGCAGAGAAATACAGGACCTTGTTGTCGTCCTTCAGGCAGGAAATCACTGTTGTTTCCGAGTCTTTGCTCGGTGAACTGGGACATCTGGAGTCCAACCATGCAGCACTGGCTGTGGTGCCAATGGTAGATCTCAGCAAAGAACAACTGGATCAGAGCCGCTCCATGTTGGCCCTGTGCAATGTACAGGATCCGGGGAACCTGGGCACCATCATTCGAACGGCCGACTGGTTTGGTATCCATCAGATTGTCTGTTCACCAGTCACAGTAGAATGGTTTAATCCTAAAGTAATCCAGGCCACGATGGGTGCTTTTATCCGGGTGAAGGTCTTTTACCAGGAACTGGAACCCTTTCTTAAAAATGCCCGGCAGCCCATTGTTGCGGCCGATTTGCAGGGAAGTAATATTTACGAACACCAGTTTAAGGATCCTTCTATTATTTTAATGGGCAGTGAATCGCACGGTATACCGGAAGAACTTTCTTCTTACATCACGGATAGATTGACCATTCCTTCTTTTGGTGAAACCGAGTCCTTGAATGTAGCCATCGCTACGGGTATATTTTGTTATGCGTTGAGGAAATAAAGACTCTTGGCACTATTCACTTTTGGGTTGTTCTTGTTAAATCTTTAGAATAGGAAAAAGGTCATTTATTTAAATGAAAACTTTATTCATAAATTTATTGTGAAAATAAGTAATTACAATTTTAGAAAATATTTGGTGTAGATAATTTTAAGGAGGCAGATAGAGTAAAATCCTTTTTGTAAACGGCCGTTTGCAAAAAGGAGCTATTGGTTCAGCAAACTTTCGTACACAGATTGATATTGCTGAGCAACTACAGGAAAATTAAATTTCTCCATCACCTGTTCTCTGCTGGCTTCACCAAACGAGCGTCGCAAGATTTCATCGCTTAGTAATAAATACAAACCTTCTGCCATGTCTTCTGTTGACTTGAGTTGAGCAAGGTATCCGTTCTTCAAATGTTGAATCATATCGGACGTGCCGCCCACATTGAATGCGATGGCTGGTGTACCGCTGGACATCGCTTCCATCACTGTGTTGGGAAGGTTGTCTTCTATAGAAGGAGTGATGAATACATCTGCCAAAGCGTAATATTCCGCCATGGTTGTAGAATCGGAAATGTATCCTGGGAAATGTGCAGGATAAGGCAGCGCTTGAATTAATTCAGGATTGAATTTTCCGATGATGAGCAACTCCGTGCTGTCGTTGAGTTGCGGATGTCTCTTCTTCAACAAGGACAACGCAGACAATAGGTATTGAAATCCTTTTCGGCTGTCCTGCACATTGGCCGCAGCAAACAGGACGATATTTTTATCGGTGGCTAAACCGTATTTTTTTCTAAGCGCTGATTTTGATTGAGGCTTGTAGATGTCTGTATCAATGGGATTGGGAATGGCCATGATTTTTTTATGAGCCAGTAAAGAACTTTGACCCGCCAGTTCTTTTAACCAATGGCTGCACGTAACAATGGTCAAGTCCAACTCGTCAAACAACGCTTTCTTTTTTAAATAGACCTGATGAGACAAATCATTATCGGCTGGATCTTTTAGAAAAAAGCATTGTCCGCAAGCTTGTTTGAAATGATCACAGTTGTCGCTGTAATGGC
Source organism: Chitinophagaceae bacterium (assembly GCA_028288365.1). Classification (GTDB taxonomy): domain Bacteria; phylum Bacteroidota; class Bacteroidia; order Cytophagales; family Cytophagaceae; genus JACMQM01. The sequence goes on from JAQBNU010000017.1 coordinate 29,948, forward strand.
AACCTCCCGTGAACGTCCACATGTCGTGAAGGGTCCAGACGATGGGCTTTTTTAATTGTGCCAGTTGTTCTAGCGAATGAAGAGAAAGAAAACCATTGTTGATCCAATGCAAATGAATGACATCGGCATTTTTAATTTCCTCTTGACGCGAAATATCCATTCCCGTATTGGCCAACGAAAATTTAAACCGATCCTCTTTTGATCGTTCGTAAAAAGAAAAGTACGTTTTTTCTATTGCCAGTCGAAAGAGGTAAAGGTATTTGGAAAAGACAGAAGATTCGTTGAGGTGCAAGGTACTTGCTTTGACTGTACCCGTTGTAGAGAGCGCATGGTACAAGCGGGAACAGGCAATGGCTGCTCCGCCGGTATGGGCGTATGTATTGACGAGTACAACCTTCATTAGATCTGGTAAGCGAAAATGTTGACTTGAAAATCCATCGTCTTATCGAGAGAACGATTGGCAAACGGTTTTCGTCTGAGGTTAACCGGTAAAGTATAATAGCGAAAGCCGTTGCTGTGCAAAATGCTAAGCAGTGTGTGTAAGTCTTGTCCGGACTGACTGTAAGAATGGTATTCGATGAAGAGGTTTTTGATTTTTGATAAAACGGTGGCGCAGTCCTGGATGACATCTATTTCTGCTCCTTCTATATCCATTTTAAGAAAATCAATGCTGTTTTCTTTGTCCAGCAGGTCGCGCAGGCGCACGGAGGGTATATTGACTTTATTAATACCTGTCATGATCGAACCTCCGTCTGCTCCGTCTGAAGCCATTTCCACACCGTCGTTGTGAATCCATACGGCTTTATCAATGAGGTCCACTTGTTGCAAGTTGTTGCGTTTGATGTTGTCGTCCAATAATTTAGCAATGGCCGGGTCGGCCTCAAAGGCTTTGATGACGGCACCAGGAAAGAGTTCTTTGAAATACAGACAACTCATGCCAATGTTAGATCCGCAATCGTAGATCAGTGGATTTTTTTTGTTGCTTTCGAAATAATAAATTTCATCGGCAAAGATTTCCTTGAACTGCCAGACGAAGGACAAGGGATCCGCTACCGTGATAGAGTATCCTAAAAAAGAAACCTGTTTTTTTGAAAAACGTTTGGAATCCCCGTGCAGAAAGACCAGCCAGTGGAACACCCGTTGATTCTTGTGCTTCAGGAAATAATAAGCGTTTTTAAATAATACTTTTAGAAGTAAGGTCATCGTGTTTTTTTTAATGCATTATTTTTTGCCGGCCAGGTACTGGAAGGTTTCCGCATATCCGTTGATGACGGTATGTATATTGATTTCTTGTTGGATGATTTGTAAGGAGTGATCACCCATTTGTTTGACCAGATCGGGTTTGCCAAGCAGGTAGTGAATCTTTTGGTATAAATCTTCTTCGTCATCGTTCTCAAAGAAGAAACCGTTGACATTGTTTCGTACCAGTTTTTTTTCTGTGCCGTCGCATACCGAACAGATGACTGGCTTTTCATAACACATGGCTTCGTTGATGGAAAGTCCGCCGACGCCTGCCAGTACATAGATAGCTGAAGCCTGAAAATATTGTCCCAGGACTTCGGGATCGTATACGCCGCCTACGAAGCGTACCTGTTGTGCAACGCCTAGTGCGTTGGCTTGCTGCTTCAGGTGTTCTTCTTCAGGTCCGTTGCCGACGACGAGCAATTCCACTTGTGGGAAATCTTTTTTAAGTTTTTCTATGATCGACACCAGGTAATGTACCTTCTTCCATTTCACTAAGCGACCGACGTGAATGATGCGAAGCGGATTGGCAGGTAGGATAGGAGCCGCGTTACTGATCTTTTGTTTCGATTGAAATATTTTATCTGTATCAGGAGAATTGTAAATGATGTGTATTTTTTCTTTGTCTACGCCGTAGCTGCCCAATACGTCAAAGGCTTCTTCCACGTAGCAGACGTGCGCATCGAGTTTGTCTAAATAATATTTTCTGAATTGTGTGATGAGAAAATATTTAAACTGATCGACCAGCGATACTTTATCTGTGACGGTAAGCGTTTCATTCACCACATTTTTTGCAGAAGCATAAAACCTTCGGGCTTCGGAATATTTGGGAACGAGGTATGGAATACTTTTCTCCACCAGTTTGATCTTGTTGGCTTTGATGTAGCGGTATAAAGAGCGGTCCAGAAAAATGCCTTGTATGTATGGCCAACCCGCGATGATGACATCGGGTTGTTCTGATTGAATGATGCTTTTGACGTGTTGCAAAAAAGCTTTCCCATACCAGGCTACGTATTCTTCTGTGCGAATGACTTTGAACGAAATGCCTTTGTCGGTTTGAAATACATTTTTACCCAATGAAGTGTTGTTGTTTTCCGGAATCAAAACAGAAACCTGCGTATCGGGCAGTGCATTCAGCCGATTCAATACATCGTTGTAATAATGCGGAAGACCTTCAAATAGGAATAGAACCTTCAATGCTTAAGGATGATTTAAATGATGGAATCAGTTGATCGATCTTTGGTAAAGATAAGCGTTTAGTTTTATTTTTTTTGTAAAATTATGGATCTCGTGAATTTATCCGGATATAGCTGTTGTATATATGTTATGAATGATAACTCTGATCAGATTGAAGATAAGGGCGTTCCCTGCGGGCCGGGCTTTCGCCACTCGCTTCTCGGCAAAGCATCTAATGGTTTCAAATGAAGAACATGTGCCGAGAGAGCTCAAACAATGGCTCAATCCCTAACGCAAATCGTTAGAGCTCTTAAGAACCAAATCGTAGGTTAAAGCTGAATGATAAAGCAATGTAAAATCGCGTGAGGGATAGGAGTGGAAAGCCCACAGCGAGCCGATAAAAATAGGTTATTGGAGCAAGTCTGATCCGAGCGAGGACTTGGAACACAATTGAGCACGAGAGTGCGAAAATTGCGAACGTAGTTCTGCCCGGCCCGGAGGGACACGCCCTGAATGCACTAGCAATAAATTAAAACGAAGCCAACGATCCAATTCTCCTTCTCTTAACCTATTTCCTTCTCCACTTTTTTATATTAAATTCCACTTAAATCTGACTGTCTACATCGACTTTCACCAATTTAATACGATCTTCACGTAAACTATAATCTTACCACAATGAAGCAATTGATTGCAGCTCTTCTCTTACTTGGCCTTGCGTTTCAGGTACAGGCACAACAAGACGATTCTAATTTTCAACATACCAATAAAGGTTCGCACCTGGCTGGAGGAACGATCAGTCTGGCGAGTTCGTTTGCTGCTTCGTACAATGTGTTTGGAGCCAACTTAAATCCCAACTACGGTTACTTCTTTGCCGATCGCATGGCAGTGGGTGGAATCTTGTCGTTGAATTATTCCAAGTCGAATACAGCGGATGCGAGTACATTGGCTACCTTGTCGCCGTTCTTTCGTTACTATTTCGGACCGAATAAACCGTTGATGTTTTTTGGTTATGCTTCTGCAGGCGGAGGAATTTATACCTACAATCAATCCAACGATTGGTTGTACAGTTTTCAGGTGGGCCCGGGTGTGGATTATTTCATCAATGAACACGTGGCGTTGGAAGGTTTGGTGACTTACAAAGGAAGCCAGGTCACAACTACCAGACAGGACTATACCAACACCGTAGGCTTGTTGGTCGGATTACAAATCTTCTTTTAAACAGATCGCTATGAAAAAAAATGCCATGACTTACCTGAGAAGTGTCGTGCTGTTCATTGGCGTCACTTTGCTCTTCGGCGCCTGTCATACCAATGGGTATAACAACAATGTTTCTTACGGACCTTTTTACTACAGCTACATCAATTATGCACAGGGCACCGATCCTTATTCGGGTGCCATCTATTTTCTCATCACGCCTTACGGATACAACACCGCTTACGAATACTATGAAGTGACGGTATATGGTCTTGGTAAATATTATGTGCCCACCGGAGGAGGCCGTGTGACACTGCCTTATCTGTATCCGGGTAATTACAGTTTCTCTGTGCATGTCGGTTGCAACAATGCGTTCAATGCCACCTGTTACGATCAGTACTACAGCGGCAATGTAAATGTGTATGCTACACAGGCCGTTCAAGTACAATTCTCTCCCAACTAGTAGATGCTGAAAAATAGGATACCATGTCGCTGAAAAAATTAGTTGTCACTGTTTTCTTGTGTGTAGTAGGAATGCTCAAGGCAACGGCACAAGCACCAGTGCAATTGAGTGCGTCTGTTCAGGGCCCTTATAGCACGCTACTTTCAGAGTACTATAACGATCAGGCACGGTTGAGTGTGGCGTTGCTGAATACCAGTGCAACGGAAACTTTTTTGCAGGTATACCTGAAGATGAGCATAGAGGGACAAGGTATAAAACTGCAGAGTGCTGCGTTTGCCAATTACCCTTCGATTGATTTGACGAGTGGTTATTCGGTGATTCTCCGTCAAAAAGATTTGGCGCCTTATTTCAATCCAAGAAATTTGCAAGGCTCTACCGCTTCCGGTTTGAGCCGCTTGCCGGAAGGAGACTACCAGTTTTGCTTTGAAGTATACGAGAGAAATACCGGACGTTTGCTGAGTGATAAACAATGTGCGCAAGCTTATTTGACGTTTAGTGATCAACCTTTTTTGACATCACCTGAAAAAGAAAAAGTGATTTCGCGTAATGATCCATTGAGTATTCTGTTTCAATGGACACCCCGTCATTTGTCTAATCCCAATGCCAGTCGTACCTCGTACGAATTTACTTTGGTGGAAGTCAAAGAAGGAGATGCTGTGCCGGAAGCAACCTTCAACAAGTCTGCACCCCTTTATACCACTTCTGTACTAGCACCGAGTTTGTACTACGGTCCAGATCAACCTCAACTGGAAGTAGGCAAGCGCTATGCCTGGAGAGTGCGTGCTTCCCTGGTTACGACCAGTGGGGAACAGGAACCTTTTCGCAACGACGGCTATTCAGAAGTATTTTGGTTCAAGATGCAACAAGCCTGTCCTGCTTTGTCTCGCGCAGACATTTTCGCAGATCATGCCACGAATACCACCACGTTGAGCTGGGCAAGTGATAACAAACACGTAGGAGCGACGAGACTCGATTATCGTAAGAAGGGTACAGGTAAATGGACGACAGTAGAAGCGGCCATCAGTGAAGCGGTACTGAGCGATTTATTGTGGAACACAGAATATGAATACCAATTGGGTAATCGTTGTGCGCTGACAGATGAATTTGCATACGGTCGTCTGGAAAGTTTCAAAACCATCAATCAGGATTTGGCGCATGACGTTCCAAAGAAATTTCCGAAAGTTTCTAACCATACACTCATTGATGTGTTGAATGCAGGAGATGTGGTCTATGTGCAATCCTATGTGATGCGGATCATACAAGTTACCGGTGTTGCCGGACGTTACAGCGGAGAAGCGTATGTCGGTCTATTGGTGCCTAACATGAGCACTCCTGTCATGATCAAAGCCACGTTTCAGGACCTGCAGGTCAATATAGAGAAACAAATTTTTTCAGGAAAAATTGAAGCAAAGGAAAACGGAAAGTAATTGTTTGCATAACGATAGCGTATCTCCATTGAATCAACAACTTCTTGTTGGCGTTTCGCCAACAAGTGATGGATTAACAACGTGCATGATCTGTTGTAGAGATTGACTGATCGTTTTACCCTGGCAGATGTTGGCGAGACGCCAACATCGAACTAAGCGGTAGCAAAAAAGTAATCAGATCAGTTTTCAGAGATCAGAAAAATACCAACGCCTTTCGATTTGCGTTAGGGATCGAGCACAATTGAGCACGAGAGTGCGAAGATTGCGAACGCAGTTCTGCCCGAAGTGGGCTGGCTTGTCCGGCAGGCGGACTTGGAGCGAGAGCCCGACCTCCACGAAAAGGATTGTTAGAGCATCCAAGATCGATTGGCGGTAACGCCCTATCTGCTACTTTCTATACTATAAATACAAAAGTTTTCTGGTTTTTATGTCCAATACGTAGAGGACTTTACTTTCGTATTGAATAACAGAATCCATGTGTTGAGGAAACTGTCTTTTTGCTTTCTCATCTTATGCACCATGGAATATTCTCTACACCATCGTGTGAAATATAAGCAGAGTGGGGTGTGAGCGATGAGTGAACCCTAATTTTACAGCAGGATGTTAGTATTCTGTCAAGGCACGTACTTTGTTATTCGTAGAGAGAACACAATCTACCTCATACGACCATGAACCGTTATATAATATTTCTTACAGCAGCAGCTTTGCTATTTTCCTTCAGTACATTTGCACAAACCGAATCGCCTCATCACCTGTTGAGCAAACATCATAAGAAAGCGCAAGACGATAACAGCAATGTGGCTTTGCACAAAACGGAGAAAGCAGAGTTCCGCAGGAAAGAAGCTCTTGCTTCGGGTATGTCCATTGCTGATGCAAGAGCTACGCACCGTGACATGATCAGCAAGGAGACCACTTCAAAAAGCAAAGTGCGGAAAGAGCATCACAAGGCCTTGAGCAAACACCATAGTAAAGCAGCTAAACACAATCAGGAACTGGCTAAAGAATTGTCTAAGCCAAGTCCTGACGAACAAAAAGTACAAGAACATATAGAAGGTGTGAAGCGCTCGCTGGATCAGGCGGAGCAGGATAATCAGGCGCTTGGAGAAAGTAAATAAAGAAGTCACGCTCATTGAGCGGGACTTCTTTATTTTAGAAAATCTCCAGGCCTTTATCGGTTTTTTTAGACAGTACGGTGATTGTACTTGGTTTTACATTCATCAAAAAAGGAATGCATTTCCATATAGCGAATAGCGTTTTTTGTTTGATGCGTTTGATCCATTTTTTCCTATAGAGAAAGTTTAACAATTCATTGGTGTATACTGCTTTCAAATCTTTGATGATTTCAAACCCTTCTGTTTTTATGAGGAAGCGAAAGGTCTGCGGACTGTAGATGTTGATGTGTCCATAGGCCAGAAAGTGCTCTACTTTTTTATCTACGTTCAATGAAAAATCAATGGGTACTTCCAATATCTGGTACTTGGATACACGCTTGATCTCACGCAGCAACAAGCGTGGAAACTCTACATGTTCGATCACATGCGAGCAGATGGTCAGGTCAAAATGATTGTCGGGGTAGGGAATATGAAAGCCGTCGTAGCAGGTTACTTCTTTCAACGAAGGGATGTTTCTTTTTTTGATTTCTTCCACACCGCTGGATGAAATGTCAACGGAATACATATTGGAATTGAACTTTTTACTGTCCAGGTAAGCGAGTACACTGCCGTCTCCGGAACCTACGTCCAATACGTTTTTGAACGACATGCCTTTTGCAATTTCCAGTATGTTCTCCGCTTTTCCTTTCGCTCCAAGCTCTCTCCACTGTCTAGATTCCTCGCTGTATTGCTTATCGTATACGCCTGCTAACTGGTCTGTTATTTTAAAAGATTCACTCATGAAAACACTGTTGAAGGTGTGGTAAAGACGTTGTAAGTTAATAATTATTTGTCAGGGTACATAGTTCCATGCTATTGTCCTATTGACCGGGCATAAAAAAAGTGGTTAGCGTTTTATCTGCTAACCACTTTTGATAACGTATTACCGTTCCCTCATTCCGCTTTAATGATCAGGAATTCCGTTCTACGGTTGATGCTTTTATTGATGAGGTTGTGCGTGCCATCAGGATTCATGTTGGGAACTAAAGGCTTTGTTTCTCCATACCCCTGCGCGGTCATGCTTGCGTGTGGGATACCTTTTGACGCCAGGTATTTCATTACTTTAGCAGCGCGTTGTTTGGACAGTTGCATGTTGTATTCATGTGAACCGAGATCATCGGTATGAGAGCTGATCAAAATTTTATCTTTGGGATGTTCCTTCAGGAAGCTTACCAACACCGTATCCAGTACCGCTTTCGCATCTTCATTTAGATCCGTCTGATCGGTTTCGTATTGAATGTCTTTCAACACAAATGCTTTTCCTTCGTTTGGTTTTTCAATCACTACCACAACCGGTGGTTTCTCAATCGGCTTCATGACCAAATTTTTGCTCAACACATCAGAAGAAGCCATGTCGCGGGTATCCAATGTGAGACTGTCTTTGATGTAGCCCGGAAGATCCATGGTGAAGTTATAATGTTTACCTTTCTCCAGAGGCATTTCAATGATACAGTCTTTTCCTAATTTAAGCGTATCCAACGTCATCGCTTTCGTTTTCAGGTCAGTGCTGCGTACGGTTAGCCATTTGCCTTCACAGTCTGTCGTATCGCTTTTCAACACGGTAAGGTCGAGTTTGCAGTTGAAGGGTTTGGGAGGCATGATCTCGAACGCGAAAATATCGTCGCAGCACGTTTCATGAAAATAGGGAGTACCACCAGGTCTGTTGGAAACAAGAAATCCTTTTTTGCCATCGGCGTTTAAGGTATAACCAAGTTCATCCTGCGGAGAGTTGATCGGAAAAGAAAGGTTTTGTGGTTTCAAAAACTTACGTCCTTCCTTTTGCATCTTGAAGACATCGAGTCCTCCGGCATTCACCTGCCCGTCTGAACTGAAGTATAATACCTGTGACGGAATGTGGAAGAAAGGAGTACATTCTGTTTGCGGAGTATTGGCCAATCCAAAGTTAATGGGTTCTGCCCATGCTTTTTTGGAAGGTATGTAATAGGTGTACCAGATGTCCAGTCCGCCTTTGCCTTCCGGGCGATCAGAAACGAAATACAAGTATTCTGTTTTGGTTGGCCCACTCGGTGCGACTTTTTTTGCCGGTTGTTTTTTATTGGTGGCTGTTTTAGGGTTGGATTTTTTCTCTGTACTCTTTGTCGAATCTATCGCACTTGAAGTCGCAGCGCTGGTTGTATCGATTACGATAGCCGGTTGAGTAGAGGTATGGTTCTCCAGGTTAATGGGAGCGGGTAGCATGACCGGTTTATCCCATTTGCCATTTACTTTTTCCGTATAGTAAATTTTGCATTCTACTTTTCCATTGAGATCCCTGGAACATTTAGAAAAGTAATAGCGATTGGTGTATGGAGAGTAAGTAAAGTTACCCATGTCCATTGTGGGGTCGTTGAAGGCGTCGAATTCACCTTGCTCTTGCCACTGGTCATTGATTTTTTCCGCCTGGTAAATCTGGCGTACAGGTTTCTTTTCGTAGTGTTCCTGGTGCGCATCGAAATATTGCAGACTGTCCATGTGCAGCGCTCCGTAAAGCATGTTGTCGTCATCGACAAACAGGGGAGAGAATTCCGTGTGCGGATTGTTGATCGAAGGTCCTGCGTTTTTTACGGCGATGTTTTCAGGAAACTCCTGATACATGATCGCGCTGTCGCAACCGGCAATTTCTTTAGGCAACAACAATTTGAAATTCTTATCGCCAAGGTTAAAGGATTCTTGTTTGAATAACAAAAAGTTTTCTTTTGCTGCTATATAATTGCCTGTCATCTTTTGCATGAGCGCTTTGTAGTACAAAGAAAACGGATACTTCGCAGGTTCTTTGTCACGGATATAGCCGTATACTTTTTCTGCTTCTTTGTAATTTCTGGTCAGGCGGTACAAGTCGGCCAGTTGCATTCTGTTGTCGAAATCACTCTCGTCTTTTTTTACAATTTCCTGGTAGTAAAAAAGAGCCGTGTATGGATCACCTGTTTCAAGCGCATGCTTGGCACGTGCTTTCATTTTTGAAATGCTGATGGTATTGTCAATGATCGCTTCGTCCTGAGCCATGGCTGGCAGCGTGCATGCCATGCTGCCCAGTGTGAGCAGTAGGATCGAGAGAAGGTGTTTGTTTAAAAACAAAAAGGAAGGAAAAATTTTCATAAGGTGTTTCTTCTTCAAAAGAAATAAAACATGGATCAATAACGGTCGCAAGGAATAGTGGCTTTACGGGGAACTCGGCTCGGCGTAGTATAGACCAGAGAGATTTCCCATGCCGATTTGTTTTTAGCATTCTGATTCAGCTTGGATACGTTGAAGTCCCAGCTGAAGCCTACGTTGAAGCGATTATAGGAACCTCCGACCGTGCCAATGAAGGAGTCACTGTTGGTGGTACTTCCTCTGTAACCGATGCCTCCAAGGAGCACAAGGCTGCTGTTGATTCTTTTGTTCAAGTTGATGCCCGTAAGAAAGTCAGTAGCGTTCTTCGCTCTCATGTACAAGATGTGTGGCGTAATCCAGACGGATGGAGAAAAGTCATAGGCTGCCGATGCATTGAACACATGGCGGAAAGGAAGTTTATCAGAAACGGTAGTATACGAATCGTTGGGTCTGTTGACGTTGAACAAAGCATAACCAGCCGACACTTTGGTTTTACCAAAACGATGCATCCATCCCGCGCCAGCATTGATGTCTGGATAGGTCCATGTATTTTGTATTTTCGTTTCACCACTCGATATGCCTTGATCGAAACTTCCGGTGGCATCGTTCCATTGCCCTGGAAAAGTCTGGGCACTCAAATCTATTCTGCGAAACACCATGCCGCCTTGCACGCCTAAGCGAAAGAAATGTTGATGAATGTTTTTCTGATAACTCAAAGACAACATGGCTTTATTCGTTTTCAAAAAAGCAGCGCTTACCTGATCGTTTACAAAAAGAAATCCTACGCCAAACTCATCCGGGAAACGAAGGATCTTTTTTTCAATCGACAACATGTTGGTTTTAATGGACGGAGAAACTTGCGCCCACTGGCTTCTGGAGTTCAAGGTGACACGCATGTCTCCCTCGTAATTGCCGGTATACGCGGGATTCAGCGAGAGGTTAGAAGTATAGTATTGTGTAAGATGTACCTCCTGACTGAAAGCGCAAAAAGCAGAAAACAAAAGGAGTGAAGTAAAAATGAGTTTCATATAAAAAGAATTATTCGGACCTACCATGCGATCAGTGGATTGCTTAAATAATACTGAGCCATCTTTTCGTACTGGTCGTGCGAGAATTTCAAGCAAACACAAGGAGAGTAATAACTCATGATGTTGCTGACATCCGGATCGTAATACTCTCCATTGGCATCTTTTTCTGTGTCGATGAAGGTACAAGAAGGAGTGATGTAATTGCTGAGATCTCCACCGTGGTAAGGATCGGCGGGGGTATCGCATACGTTGTCACCTGCGGCAGAACAGTTGCTTCCGTTTACCAGCTCCGGGCCGGAACCGGTATCAAACGGGTGTTTCAAACTGAAGTAATGTCCCAATTCATGGGCAACGGTCAACTCTGTAAGACAGTCAGGATCTTTCACGATCCAAACGCCTGTATAATTGTATGAATTGTAATCGCTGTGGTATACACCGCCCAAACTGGCTATTCCGCAGGCTACCAATAAATCTTCCACAATGAAATCAGCAAAGTACATATTGATCCTTTCTTTTACATTGTACTTGGCCATCAATTCGACTTCCGGTCTCATCTGAAGAGGAGTTTCAATGATTAGAAAGTTGTAATTGTAATTGTAGATGTACCTGAATTCACATACTTTAAAAGAAACACCGATGGGCGCAAACGCATTATTGACACTGGCTATGGTGTTTATGATGTCTGATTGCGAAATACCCGGCACCGAGTCTTTCGACATAATGATATGAGCAACAATAAGAAACTCTTTATTTACTTTGGTCAATGGCCTGATAGAATCCACTTCTATTCCAGCGTATGCATACCTAAATCCGGCAAAAAGAAATACAAGAACCATGAGTCTTGTAAAAAAGAAATTTGATTTCACGGGGTTATAAATTTTAATTGAGCAAAAAAAAACGAAACGTAGTATTCAAACTTTTTTTTATTAATTTTGCACTGAATACTTTTCGTAAAGGTAACGTTTTTTTTATACAATGAATTCTACTCTCAAACTTTTATTTTTATCATCCTGTATTGCCCTGTCCGTTTCTTTTTCAGGTTTTGGACAAACATCAAATGTGGCAGCAGGCTGTTCTCCTTTACAGGTGAATTTTACTGCACCCTCTGGAAGCAGCACGTTCTATTGGGATTTCAAGGATGGAGTCACTTCCAATCTTCAAAACCCCAATAACATATTTGCACAAGCAGGTACTTATAATGTGGAGTTTAAAGAATCTGTAAGTGGACCGGTTATTGGTACCGTACAGATTACGGTATATCCGGAACCTCAACTCCGTATCATCGGAGCGACGGGCTGTACGCCGTTTCACGCAGCATTGCAAGATAACTCGATAATAGATCCTGCTATCCATGTCAATACCTATGTTTGGGTATTCGGAGACGGACAGAGCAGTACCGGTCCTGAAAATGTATTTCATGATTATGTTACATTGGGCAAATTCAGTGTATCCTTTAGTGTGCAAACCAATTACCCAAGTTGCGACAGAACACTTATTTTCAGCGATGTGGTAGAAGTCATTGCGCAACCTTCACCTATTATAGCTACAACGCCTAATCCTCCCAACACCTGTGCCAATAGCCTGAATGTATCGTTCATCAACAATTCAACCGGTGATCGACCGATGTCTTATTCCTGGGACATGGGCAATGGTGCAACGAGCACGGCTGTTACTCCTCCTTCTCAAACCTATGGATTGGGTCAGCATACCGTAAACCTGCAAGCCATCTACACCGGCATGACCGGTTGTTTGGCGACTACTTCACAAAGCATTAATGTCGGCAGCCCGGTGGCAAACATCATCACAAAAAAAGATACGCTGTGTATTAATGCTCTTGCAGTACCCTTTTATACGCATACGAGCGGCACCTATCACTGGGATTTCGGTCCACATGCGGTGTTGGATACGAATCTTTTGAATTCAGATAGCCTTACGGTATCCTTTAATCAGGGTGGTGTACAAAACGTTTCGTTGACCGTGACCTCATTGGATGGACAATGCTCCAATACGAAAACGATTCCGATTTATGTAGACGATGTAAAGGCGATTGCTACGCATACGCCTCAGTTTACCTGCAGCAGTCCTGTCACGGTGCAATACACCGGAAGTTCCAATCAAAGCAACGTTTCTTATTTGTGGTCATTTGCAGCAACTGGTGATTCTGTATACACAGCCAACACCACCAAAACTTTTTCTTCCAACAGTTCAGATTATTTTGGATACAATACATTAGAAACACTTTCGGCAGAACTGACGGTCACTTCCAATGTGACAGGATGTAAAGGGTATGATAATGGAGACAGTGACATGTGGCTGCCCAATGCCTTGTTCATGCCGGATATTTCAGAAGGTTGCCATTCTTTGACGGTTAATTTTAGTGATTCAAGTATTTCGGCACCTGTTAATCCGATTGTAAGTGAAACCTGGTTATTCGGAGACGGCACCACGCAAACATTGCCTTATAGCGTTATTCCTGGATTTAAGATTCCCGTTCCCCATACGTACAATACCCCTGGAGAATACATGGTGCGTCTGATCGTCACGACACAGATGGGTTGTGTAGATACATCGTATGCTGTATTGATTCAAGTGGGCGATGACCTGACTTCTCAAATTAATTTTACAGCAGATAAATCAGCCGTATGTCCCGGAGAAGCGGTAGAGTTTACGGCACAAGTCACACCGGCCGCCGCCGCGTTGATTGATGGGTACCATTTCAGTTCAGAAGGCAACAGAGTGTTTCATTGCGCCGATCAAACAGCCGTGTCATGGTCTTATACCAATCTCGCCGGACCTCAGGATGTATCGTTAACAGTAGATTACAACGGTTGCTTGACCACGGTCACCAAGAGTGCTTTTGTCAATGTCAAAGGTGCTGTCGCTAAAATCGATTATGCGGCTGCCTGCAACCAGCCCATGGATTATAAATTCAGAAGCCAAAGCATGGGAGCAACAACACTGGCTTGGAATTTTGGAGATACGCAAACGTCTGCCGCTACAGCCATCACCCATAGCTACGCGGCTACCGGAGATTACTCTGTAACGCTTACGGCTTCAGATCCAGGCAGTGGCTGTGCCGCTACACAAGACAATGCGCTGATTCATGTGCGTAAGATCAAAGCTAGAATGACCATGGATACTTTATTGTGTGGAGGTAATCTTCACACGTATAATTTTAACGCGACTGCTTCCACTGATGTATACAGCAACTGTTACACAGGTTATACCTGGCAATTCACGGGTGCTGACGGACATTCTCATGTAGACATTCGACCTTATACATCTACTTCTTCAGTAGGAAGTTTTACCTTCCCGGATGGAGGACACTACATGGTGAAACTGATTGTAAAAGATATTAACGGATGTACAGATACCACCAGTCAGCATTTCAATGTCTATAACCTAAACGCCAGTTATTCTTGGGATAATCCTCAGATCTGCGTTCCTCGTACACAACACTTCACCAATCTTACGCAACACGATACCACGATCGTTTCTTATGTCTGGCAATTTGGTGATACATCTGTGGCCAGCTCGACTGTATCAGATCCGACAATTATATACAAATCGCCTGCTCCAAATGGTAGTTCGTATGATGTGTACCTCACGGTAACGGATGCAATAGGTTGCAGCAGTCAATTTTATCAACCGCTTTCCTATTACAAACCGACTACAACTATCACCAGCTCCGATAATACATTGTGTACGACGGATCCATTTACACTGACCGCTACGGACTTTACAGCCGGAGGCTCTCACCTTACGTACAATTGGGATCTGGGCAATGGACAGACCAGCACCTCTGCTACACCTTCGCTCGCTTATACCAATGCGCAGACTTACCACGTCAAATTAAATTATGCTGAAATCAGTTCAGGTTGTAAAGACAGTACCTTGCTGGATTTGACCGTGCATGGTAAACCCATTGCAAAAATTGGTACCAACATCAATTTAAATGCTGTGTTGTGTGCAGATGCCAATGTCTTCTATACAGATTCTTCTATCAGTGTAGATCCCATCACGGGATACTATTGGGATTTCGGAACAGGACCTCCTACCGGAGCAGCTGGTGGCGCTGCGTTTTACCATAAAGGAACCTATACCGTTGTGCACATCGTAGTGACCAACAATGGATGTCTGGATTCCGCGCAAACTACATTTAGAGTATACAAACCGGAAGGTTCATTTGACATCGATAAAAATACCATTTGTAAAGACGATCAGATTATGTTCAGTCTGGGACATCATCCGGATACTGCTGATGTAGGTTCCTTTACGTGGGGCTTTGGGGATGGTATTACGTTAAACAATGTATCGCCTGTTTCACACACCTACAACTTCCATCCTGTTTCAGGATTTACAGTGGCTAAGTTGGTGTTAAGAGGAGCCAATGGCATCTGTCCGGTAGAACAGGAAGACACGATTTTCATTCGTCAGGTCATCGCTGATTTTGACAGAGGCATTGCAGGTGATACCAGTTTGTGTTTTAATGACGGTCCGTATCCGTTTAAGAATACATCCATTGCAGCGGATTCATATAACTGGAATTTCAACGACATGACGTTTGATACGTCTAAAGATCCTACACATCAGTTCCCAAGTCCAGGAGTATTCAACGTAACGCTTAGCATTACCAATACCGCTACAGGTTGTGTAGATACGATTACCAAACCAGCGGTACTGTACGCCAATCCTACACCTCATGCCAATGGGGATACATTATGTCAAGGAACTCCATTTCTTAATTTTGGTGTAACGAATCCTGTAGCAACAAGCCATTATTTATGGACGCCCAGTACTGGCTTATCGGATCCTACCATCGCCAATCCTACAGCGACAATCAACGAAAGCATCATTTATGAAGTGACGGAAACGGATACCAATAATTGCGCGACTCAGATAGCTGTACCGGCTGTTGTGGTCGGTCCGCTTCCTTTGCATGATGTAGACACAACGATTGTGATTGGTGACCAGGTGACGCTGCCTATTTATGGAGTCAATAGTTTATATTATTTGAACTGGACACCTACGACAGATTTGAGTTGCCTGCATTGTAATTTTCCTACTATACGTCCATTGACAGATGTACTCTATACATTGGTGGTGACAGACTCTTTACATTGTGATTCGGTAGGCTATACATTTAAAATTACGGTGAAACCGGATACATTTGTGAAGATGCCTACAGCCTTTACACCCAATGGAGATGGTACCAATGACATCGTATATGTAGAAGGATGGGGGATCAAGCAATTGCTGGAGTTCACGATCTTCAATCGTTGGGGACAACAGATCTACGCTTCTTCTGATTTGACAGAAGGATGGAACGGTACATTCGACGGTATTCTGCAGAATAGTGATATATATGTGTACAAAGTAAAAGTATTGACATGGAGAAACGAAGAAGTGCGCCAGGAAGGACACATCAATTTACTTCATTAAGAGTAATCAGTTTCAAGAACATAATAAAAAAGGTCCCGCTATAAGCGGGACCTTTTTTTGTTAAAGTCTGTTTGTTATTTAGCATGTTTGAAATACTGAACTTCCTGTTCGTGTTTCTTTGCCCCTTCTAAAGAAGAGAAGGTTCCGAGGTTGCGTCGCTTGTGGGTTTTGGGATCTGTCTTCCTGGAATACAATCGGTACTCACCAGATTTCAATTTGCGTATCATGATCGTTGCTGTTTAATAGTAGATCGTTTTATAACGGTCCCTCACTAAATGTAAAAATCATGCCATGACATTGTGGATGTTCAGAGAAGAGAACATGGAACAATAAATGGAAACAGGTCATGCCTGTCAATTGATAGATGTGGTTCATTGTTTCTGCTTTAAAGGGAACATGGCAGCATACAAAAAATCAGTGTACGTCTTTCTTACTCTTCTCTTTGTTCTACAACTCAATGACAAAAGGAAATTTTTCCTCAGGATTAAATTTTTAATACCATTTGTTGCGGGTAGAAGCTGTATTTCTATGGCATTATCTTTTCTGTGTAAGAGGCATACTGTTCACCTAAACATCTTTTCTTATGACCATGAAACCAGTTTCCCATCACCATTCAGGACACAACCACAACGAGTTGATTCAGCTATTGATGCATTGTGCCTTAACTTGTGAAACCTGTTCTTCTGCTTGCCTTGATGAACCGGATGTGTCCATGATGGCCAGATGCATAGAGCTCGATCGTGATTGTGCAGATATATGTTCCTTGGCTGCGCGACTGTTGCAACGCGATGGGGAGATCGCACATCATTTTCTGGCAGTATGTGAAGAGATGTGTCGTTTATGCGCTGGAGAGTGCAACAAACACGAACACAATCATTGTAAAGTATGTGCCGAAATATGTCATAAATGTGCGGAGGCTTGTCATACACATTTAGAAGTTGTACATGCTTACACTAAATAATGATATGCTCTTTATGAGGATTTTTTACGTCAAGTGTAAAATTATTTCTACACTTGACGTAAATGATCCTTAAGACTTACTCCTACAGTACAGCTATTGCCAAGCGTTTGGCATTGTTTTCTCTAGGATTTAAACATGCATACGATCAAAGAAAAATACCTGGCAGAAGTGGTGCAATTTTGTGACGATGGCGTATTCCCAAACAATTCCTTGCCAGTTTTATTTTACAGAGGTGTATTGGATTTGCCTTTGGTATTGGCTGCACACGTCATCAAAAGTTTGTTTGTTCAAAACGGGTGGCGCAACATTTGGGAAAATGGTATTTACGAATACCAGCATTACCACAGCAGTACACACGAAGTAATGGGTGTCTTAAAAGGTAAAACGACATTGTTATTGGGTGGTGAAAAAGGAGTGGAGCTATCTATACAAAGAGGAGATGTCCTGATCATTCCGGCAGGAGTGGCACATAGAAATTTGCAATCACAATATGCGATCACTTGCGTGGGAGCTTATTCGCAAGGCGATCGTTACGATATTTTATATGGCAATCCGGGTGATCGACCAAAGGCCGATCACAACATTCATGCGGTACCTTTGCCTGAGCTCGATCCCGTGTTTGGTTTGCGTGGAGATATGAAAGAATATTGGACTTCGTAGAATAACAGAATACTTTTTTGTCACATGAAAAGATAATGCTCCAGTACCTTTGTTAGAACGGATGTTTCATGGCATGTTCTTAGCAGTGCATATGTAAAGAGGAATCATGGCCAATACCAAATTTCGCATCGGATGTTCGGGATATTATTACACCGCTTGGAAGAATAAATTTTATCCACCCGGATTGCAACCGAAGAATTGGTTGTCGTATTACAGCACGGTCTTTAACAGTGTAGAATTGAACGGTACCTTTTACCGTACACCTAAACTGGCTGACCTTACGAAGCTGGCGCATGGGGCTGTCAATGATTTTAAATTTTCAGTAAAGGTCAGCAAAGACATTACGCACGGTTTGAAACTCAAAGACAGTAAACAACGCATCGAAGATTTTCAGGAGTTAATCATAGAAGGATTGGGAAATAAATGTGCGCACTTTTTATTTCAACTTCCTCCATCGTTTCATTATAACGAAGAAAATTTAGAACGAATCCTGCACAACATACCACATGCGCCAACGAATGTCGTGGAACTGCGTCATGCGTCCTGGTGGAACGAAGAAGTGGAGAAGGCGTTCAAACATGCGGGACTTACTTTTTGTAACGTAGATTATCCGGGACTTCAAGTACCTTTCCTGCATACGTCTCCTCATTTTTATTTGAGACTACACGGTAATCCGGATTTGTTCAAGTCGTCTTATAGTAAAGAAACATTGGAGGATTTTTGCAAACAGTTTCCAGAAAGCGCTCAATCGTATGCCATTTATTTTAACAACACCTATTACGAAGCGGGATATACCAACGCGCTACAACTGGTCTCACTGTTGGATAAAGAGATTACCGTGCTAAAATAATTACTTATGCCAGAAGGTCCGTCTATCGTGATACTCAAAGAAGAACTCCAATCTTTTAAAGGGAAAAAAGTAGTGGAAGTGTCAGGCAATGCAAAGATTGATTTGCAACGCATGCAGAATGCTACCATCTTAGATTTTAAAAGTTGGGGCAAGCATTTTTTGATTTGCTTTGATGGATTTTTTTTAAGAATACATTTGCTCATGTTTGGCACGTATCACATCAATGAAACAAAAGATCAGGCGCCTAGACTTCATCTTCGTTTTGAAGAAGGAGAATTTAATTTTTATACCTGCAGTGTGAAATTGATGGAAGGTCACGTGAACGATTATTACGATTGGGAAGCGGATGTGATGTCCGATGAATGGAATCCTCAAAAGGCAGATCGATTGCTAAAATTGAAATCAGTAGAAAAAGTATGCGATGTATTATTGGATCAGCAATTATTTTCTGGTGTGGGTAACATTATAAAAAATGAAGTGCTGTTTAGAATCAAGGTACATCCTGAATCATTGGTTGGAGAGTTGCCGGCAGCAAAGCGAAAAGAGATGATCAAGGAAGCGCGCACGTATAGTTTTGATTTTTACTATTGGAAGAAAGCCTATGAGTTGAGACAACATTGGTTGATCTATAAACAGAAAGAATGTCCAAGGTGTAAGATTCGCACCCATCATGGATACATCGGCAAGACCAATCGGCTGACGTATTTTTGTAGCAATTGTCAAATCGAATATGTAGCAGCTGTGCCGACGGGCAAAAAAAAGAAAATAAGTACCTCGTAAGAAGCAGAGGCTTTCTTTAGGGAGTTCGAATAAAAAGGTTTCATGAATATCTTGAAAGAGTGAACGCTTGTGTCATTAGATTTGGTATTGGGTAATCACTTTTTGTATATCAATGCTTCCTGTATAATCTCCGCATGAATCAGAGACTTTCACGCTATAGGTTCCTTTACTTGTTGTGGTAAAAGTTTGTGTATTTGAACTATCCTGCCACAGATAAGATAAGTAACCTTTGCTTGCATCAAGAACGATTGGTTTGAAGACATGCATATTAAGTTGGATTCATAATGGTAAATTTATTAAAGAGATAGATGTACCTAAACGAGATTTAAAGACAAAGGGGGGATGTTAATTCTCTCTTATTTTTCAGGATGTTTGCATGCTTTCATTCATTCATTAAAAAATGGATTAAACGATTAAAGCTATTTAAAACACATGTGAGATAAAAATGTCTTTTATGTTGATTAAATAAGCTATTTCGTCGTCTGAAATGTTTAAACATGAAACTTTTATCATTTTTTATTTCACTTTGGGAAAATAAATACTCAATTTTCAACATCTGATTTGTCTTTTTAATCTTGGGTGATTGACTCGTTTGACAAATTTTTAGAGAGTTTATATCATACGTTTTTCAATACAAAAGATGAATCAAAAAGTAGTAACCCGTTTGTTATTTATTTCCAATGTGGCATTGATACTTACTGTACTTTCTTATTGGGCATTCAGTCCAGGTAAAGAGAAAGTAGCGTTTGTTAATTCTGCTAAAGTCCTTTCACAATTTATGGGGATGAAAGAGACACAAGAAGCCTATCAAAAGAAGATTGCCGAAAAACAAGCAAAGTTAGATACGATGCAGCTGCACATTCAGCAGCAAGAACAAGCATTATCCAACAAGAACAGCTCCACTCAGCTGGCACAATTGAATCAATCAAAGAATGAGTTTGTCAAACAGAAGGAAGCCTGGGAAAAAGAGGTGACTCTAGAAGGCAATCAATTGACACAGGGTATGCTCACTCAAATCAATACTTACATAGAGAATTACGCGAAGGACCATGGATACCTACTTGTACATGGGTCTAATGCATCAGGTAATATTTTGTATGCAGATGAATCCATTGATGTAACGGACGACATCATCAAAGGATTGAATGCAGAATATAAAAATTAAGGCCATTTATAATGGCAGGCAGTGGGGGCGATGATTATTTGTTTTACTGTTAACTACAAGTTGTGGAATTCTTTAAACTAGTCTTTGTTTTTTTTCTCCTGTTTTTATTTTCGTGCAATCACGAGGTAAAAGATCAACAAGAATATTTGCGATGGGTCAACGATCCTCAGCATGAATTAGTGAAAGCTAAGTCAGTAGGAGATTTACTGTTGGAAGTAAAATATCTTCCTGCGGATTTGCTGGCTTGGAAAGAACTAAAGGATAAATCATTTACTGAAAAAGAAAAGGATAGTCTTATTCATTTTTATGATCAAAGCTTGACCTTTTTATTAACGGTAAAACCTGATTCGAGCAAAGGAGCAACGGACGATATCTTGTACAGAGGCGTCACAAATGAAAAGGATTTTAAGCTAAGGGTCAATGCACTGAACTTCGGTATTGAACGCATGATCAAACTGATCATAGGCAAAGACGAATATTACCCGGCGCTTGCGGTGATGGAAAACACATACGGTACTTCGTTGTCCAAGAATTTTTACATCGTGTTCAGTGCGGACGATAAGAAGAAAATCGGAGACCAGTGGAAAACAATGGATCTTGTTTTTACAGATGAATTGTTTTTGACAGGCATCAATCATTTTATATTTCAGGAAAAAGCGATTGAAGATATTCCGGATTTTAATTTCCGGAACAACAAGACCAACTAGAAATTATGAGTTCTTACAGATTAAGCATGCTGCGCAAGGTATCCTTGTTTATTGCCACGATCCTATTGATGGAGGCTTTATTCCCTGTCACGGCCTATGCACTGACGGCTGGACCAGGTTCACCGGAATTTTCCACTTTCACTCCGGTGGCCACGTCTGACATGGTCAATGTGTTTACCGGTGATTTGAATTACAATCTTCCCGTGGTAGAAATACCGGGTTCGGATGGAGGTGGGTATGCCCTGTCTCTTTCTTACAACAGTGGTGTATCTTCAGAAGAAGAAGCCAGTTGGGTGGGATTCGGATGGAACCTTAACCCTGGATCCATCAATAGAAATCTCAGAGGTTTTCCGGATGATTATAAAGGATCACGGGTTGATTTTTTCAATAAGACACGCCCCAATTATTCCATCACTGCCAACCAGCAAATAGGCATTGAAGTATTCGGACAAGACCAGGCCAACATCGGGCTCAGTGCAACGGTGGTGACCAGAGTCAATAACAATCAGGGATATTACATTTCCAAAGGCTTTGGATTCAATGTACTGGGTTTAGGGTTAAACATGAGTACAGATCCCAATGGAACCACCTTCTCCTACGACATCAATGCGGCCAAGCTTCTTAAAACTTTGTCGGGAAAAAATAAAAAGAGCGCCGATAACGATAAAAAAACCAAAGGCGACAAGGACAACAACAAGACCAGCAAAGAAGAATGGAAAAAACAATCCGGTGCGAAAGTCAATAGCCAGTTGAGTACACAGAATGCCATTGCCGGTTATGCCAACAGTTTGGGCAGCAGCTACGGTTTGTTTACCTATTCGGAAGCCGTACGTGGTGCCGCCTTGACAGAGTATGCGGGCTTTGCCTTTAACAACGCGGGAATATCCACTACAATCAATGTGTATGTTCCTATTGGGATTCATACGGTCACCAACAATTCCAGTTTTAATTTGCAGTATAACAAATACCGCAGTGAAAAAACAGCATCCGGTTACATGTACAATACCAATACCGATGATCACCGCGATTACTACGTAGAAAAAGACATTGCTTTTTCTCCCCGTACTTATTTCATGGGTGTTCCGTTTAACAACTCGGATGTTTTCAATGTATCGGGAGAAGGCGTGGGCGGAGGCTTTAAATACTTCCCCAATAATATCGGAAGCTTTACTCCGGCTCCGGTAGAAAGTAAAACCAGTATTTACCAGGTGGGTGTTGAATTCATGATCAGTGATAACGTGGGTGTGGGTGTAGAGTTCGGGGTAGGGATAGAACGCAATACGGTTAGTGAATGGCTGGGCGTCGGCAGTAACTTTGGTCCGGATGGTGGGTTCTTTCGTTTCAATAATGACATGGGTGGAGAAGCTACGTATAGCACGACCGGCATCGATGCAGCGGCCATGGACTGGAGCAAAGCGACTCCTCCGGGATCGAAGGTGGTCGTGGCTTCCGCAAACAGCTATGTTTTGCAATCGGATAGAGAAGGACGATCTTCTTATGTAGACTACCATACCTATGGCAATGTACACGGTGGATTCACCAATGATTTCGACAGTACAAGCGGTTACTCCAATGATGCGGTAGCACAAAAGGCGATCTTTAACCAGGATGGAATGCGCTACGTGTACGGCAAACCGGTATATACAAGAAATGAAACCAACCTGCAGGTAGATACAAAATTCGATGATGCGGCTTTACTCGCGGTGAAAAACCGTTACCTGGCCTTCCGAAAACTTCCGTTGGAAAAAAATGGAGTGGACTATAATGTAACGGACGATAACCTGAAGCGCACGGATTTCACTACGCTCACAGGAGAAATAAAAAAGCAACCGTATGCGAGTTCGTACTTGCTCACTGCCCTGACCACCAGTGATTACGTAGATGTCAACAAAAACGGTTTGGACAATGCAGACTTTGGCGGATGGACGAAGTTTTCTTACAGACAGGCTTATGGAGGCAAAGCAGCGGGTGCGCCCTGGTACCGTTACCGAACACCGTATACCGGATTGTTGTACCAACAAAACCAGATTTCCGATGTATGGGATGATGTGGGTTCTGTGGTGACAGGTGAAAAAGAATTGGATTACCTGAACACCATCGAAACCAAAACACACATCGCGTATTTTGTGACCAACAAAACAACTGGCGCCAATGCCTGGACCACAGGCAGCGGAAAACGCAGACTGGACGGGCTATCCGCGGCGGATGTAACGAATCAGGATCTGGCAGCGGTCAATGAAGGAGCCAAAGGAAACCATGAACCGGAGTATTTGGAAAAGATAGTCCTGTTTGCCAAAGACCGACCAGATAAACCGATTAAAGTCGTTCGCTTTGATTACGATTACAGTTTGGTGCAGAATGTTCCGAACAACTACAACGGAGATTTTCCTGCACCTCGTAATGACGGTAACAATCTATACAATACAAGCAGCGATCCTGCGCATCCTTCTGGCAGCGGTAAGCTTACGCTGAAGCGCGTGTGGTTTGAATACGAAGGAACGATACCGAGTAAAGTAAGTCCGTATGAATTCAGTTATGCGTATGCTACCTCCGGGCATTTTGCTGGTGAAGTCAATGCCTTGTACAGCGATATTGTAAGCTTCGGTAATAATCCCAATTATTCGGATGCGGCGCAAAACCCCGACTATACTCCTTACCTTTTAGATCAATGGGGTTGCGTACAACCTTATGGTGAGGAACGGGATAACGATAATGTCCGTACGCATTACCAGGGGTTGCTTCCCATTACGACGAAAGGCAGCAGTGGCTGGCGATCGAAGATCACCCCGAACCTCGCCTACGATCCGGCCGCCTGGAACCTCAAGTCCATCAAGCTTCCCAGCGGTGGAGAGATCCATATACAATACGAAGAAAAAGATTACCAATACGTGCAGGACAGACCTGTGATGGCACAGGCCAGTTTGATTCCGGGGGAGTACCACGAAGACGACAGTTATACAGATACTCCGCTCAACTACGAAACACATTCCGTGACCAATCCTTATTACGTGGTCAATGCCGGAGACCTGGGCGTTGATCCTTCATCTTCCACACAAGTAGACAGTCTCATCCATATCATCAATACTTATTTCCGGACGAACAGCGACGGTACGACCGTCGCGGAGGAAAAAATAAATTTCAAATTTCTATATGCGTTGACCGGTTCGACGCCGAGCCTGGATGATTGTACGTCCGAGTACATCAGCGGTTATGCCAACCTGGTCAAAGCAGAAAAGTATACCCTTTCAGGAGGGGGGTATGGGGTGAAGCTGACACTCGGTTCGGAAACCTCTGCTGCCGGTGCTTACGCGAGTATTCCCAGACAAGCCTGTGTAAAATATGTCATCACGCAAAGGGAGAAGAAATTGCAGGGCACGCAATGTCAAAGTGATCCGGAAGCGGGTATGGAAGATGAAATGAAAAAATTTGCGAACCAATACCAAAACACCGCGGGCTTTTCCTTGCAGCAGGCCATAGACCAGGTCAAGCTTGGTTTCAGTACAAAGATTCACCCTTACGCACCTATGGTGGATATGCTTTCCGCTCAGCGTGAACTTTACGAGGCCGACGGTTACAACATGCAGAGCATTTGCGCACATGTGAAAGAAGAGAACTCCTTTATCAAACTGCCGATGTATGGCGTGAAGAAAGGCGGAGGCATTCGGGTGAAACGTTTGCTGATGTACGATCCCGGCATAGAGAGCGGCGATGCGGCCTTGTATGGTTCGGAATATGCTTATGTATTGGAAAACGGCACCAGCAGCGGCGTAGCGACCAATGAACCTTCTGCCGGAAGAGAAGAAAATCCTTTGGTAGTGTTCTTGCCCAAAAGAGGGCAAAGCTGGTTCAGCCGCATCACGGCAGGAGAAGACAAAGAGCAATCGGAAGGTCCGATTGGAGAGTCCCTGCTGCCTTCCCCGTCTATCGGGCATTCCAGAGTGGTGGTGCAAAATATTCACCGGGGACTTTCCGGTACCGGTTTTACCATCCATCAGTATTTTACGGTAAAGGATTATCCATTTGACGGCTATTACGGTCAGGACAACATCAACGCCTCCGGTGTCTCTTCTACCAACTTGGGCGATACACAAACCAAGGATCATTTATCACTGCCTGCCGGTTTGTTTAATTTTACCCTGACGCGTTTCTGGTCCACCCAAGGATTTCGCTTTATCATCAACAGCATGCACGGGCAGTTGAAAAATATTTCTACGTACGGAGGCACCTATACTCCTGCTGATCCGAGTACGTCTTATTTAACTTCGGCGAAAGAATACACTTATTTTGAACCGGGTGAAGAAGTGCAGATGATGCGTGCGCACAGCGATGGCACCGTGACATTTGAAAACGGTCATCCGGGCAAGGAAATGGAAATGGCACAAGAGTCAAGAAACGTTTCCGATGTCACGTTTGATTTTAAACTCGGTATAGACGTCAGCATCACGATCTCCTGGGTACCTCCCATCTTTGTGACCGTTTCTCCTTCGTTCAACCTGAACGATGAACTCATCAAGACGCATTGCACGTCGAAAATCATCCGCTACCCGGCTATCGTGAAAAGCGTGAAGAGTTACCAGGACGGCATCTACAGCCTGAGTGAAAACTTATCGTTTGATGAACTGACCGGGCAACCGGCCGTGGTGAGAACCTATGACAGTTATAATAATATCCAGTTGGGTAGTGGAGGAACAATACTGGATGGTTCGGTGTACAATTTCAATCTTCCCGCGGCTTATAAATACCCGTCGATGGGGCAAAAGGCGGAGTCGCCTGACCATACGAACCAGCTTGCCGCGCATACGGCCACGTTTGTTTCCTATAGCACGGCAGGAGATCCAAGAAGTAGCGGATGGCTGAATGCACCGAAGAACGTGATCAGCGCGAGTATACAAACCTTTGCCAACGGATGGAGTGGTTCCTGGACCGATCCTTACATCACCGCAGATTTCTCCGGTGTATCCACAGCGCAGACGGACCTGGAAAAAGTATGGAGACCATACAGCGCCTATGTTTACAAAGCCGATGTAGCGTCTGCCAATCATGCACGCAAGGTCTATACCGGCGGGTATTTTGACATTGACAAGCCGTTTAACTGGAGCAGTGAAAGCAGCAATACGATTGCTGCCCGTACCGGCTGGCTGAAGTCCTCAAGCATTACCCGCTACTCGCCGCATGGGCTGGCGCTGGAAGAAGTGAATGCCATCGGTATCCACAGTGCCAATAAATTTGGTTACAACCAGCGCATGGTGATCATGTCAGGACAGAACGCACGCTATGGAAATATTTATTTCAATGACTATGAGACCAGCGACAGCTCCACCAGCTCGGCCGCTCACTCCGGTGCGAAATCAAGTTTGCTGACCACGTCAAGTACTACAGGTTTTGCGGGTCACATTGCCGGAGGTGCAACGGGAGTAGAAGTGACTTCTGAATTGAACAAGGGAGGCTTACTGAAATTGTGGGTAAAGCAACTAACTCCATCAGCGCTTAATCCCGTGGTACTTTCCGCTCAGATCAGTTCGGCCAACTATCCGATGCATAAGGTGGCTTCTACAGGACAATGGACACTTTACGAAGTGCGACTTCCAAAAACAGCTTTTGCAAGCAGCGGTCAAATCGGTTTGAATTATAACCAAAGTATTTATGTAGACGATGTACGCTTTCAGCCCTTCGAAGCACAAGCCACTTGTTATGTATACGACATAGAGACGCTCAGACCGATCGTGGTATTTGATGATCAGCATTTCGGTCTATACTATCAGTACAACAGCGAAGGTAAGCTGGTTAGAAAATTAGTCGAGACGGAAGAAGGTCTTAAAACGATTCAGGAAACGCAGTACAATACGCCGAGAGTATCGAGGTAGTAACAGGCGGAGAAGATTTAGTAAACTGTATCAAATAAAGAATAAAAAATAAAGCCATGAAATTGTTGAAGCAAACAAGCATCTCGTTTTTACTGCTGTCGGTGCTGACGATAGCAACAGCTAGTAAACCTACAGATGAAGAACCTTGCGTTCAGGAGCTGAGAGCATGCCTGACTAAAATGGCTCAACAATCATCGCCTAAAGGGAACCAGGCTTATTATATGCACATGGGCATTATCAAAAAAATGGCTCCAGGTTCAGAAACACCGGATACAGATGCGGATGTAAAGCTCATCATCAGTGCCCACCAGATGCATTATGAAACGCAATTGCTGAGTGTATACAAAGACGATCAAGATGCCTTGACCATTGTGCATCCTTCCAAACAAATCATTCGATCTAAGGGAAGCAAGATTCCTTATAATGATCAGGCGCTGACCGGTGTGAGTAAATTGCAACTGGACATGCTTTCCAAATGTACAGCGACCGGATGTAAACTGTTGGACAAGGACGGTGTGAAACTGAAACAAGTGATTTTATTTCCGAATGAATCACTGAAGAAAAGTGCTCAGGTAAAAACAATGACCTTCACCTATGACCCGAAGGCACAAGATCTGAAAACCATTGAAACACGCTACCTGCCGGGCCAGCCGATGATCAATGAAAAAGTCAGTATTTATAATACAGATTTTAATTACAAAGAAGCATTACCTGCCAGTGTGTTGAATAAAGTATACAACTCATCGGGAAAATTACTTTCGAAATACAAAGGCTATAAGGTAGTGGATCAAAGATAAAAAAGTGATTACCGACAACTGTGCACTCTTATAAATCTTAACAATAAAAAATATGTTTCTATCAATTAGATTTTTGCTGATGCTATTATGCTCAGTGCTGATGGTACAATCGCTTCGGGCGCAACAAAATCCTTGTGACCAAAGTTTGTCTGAGCAATTGTCGGGTGTTATCGTCGGTGTGAACCGTACGGTGGGATTGCCGATTGCTTTCACGTTGAATAAAAAAGTAAACGGTGCTACCGTCAAAGTGAGTGCCGACGTAGGAGAGGATTATATCTTTGGTCGTTCCTGGGATTATCCTTTTTCTGCCGTCATCAGTTTTCAACTGGATGCGCTAGATGCCAGCAGTACTGTTGTACCCGGTGTGTTCAATAATAGTACTTACACCATTACCCTGGACAACGATCATCCGGAAGCTTCCTTTGTCAAAGACTTTAGTTCACTGGTTGGAACAGGTGGAACATTCAGCTTTTCTAAATTCAAAGTCACCTTGACTGCGGTCTCTGTCACGACATCGGGTTCTACTCCTTCTTCTGTGCTGAGTCAGATCAGCAGTAACCTGCGTGTATTTCTGGGTTACGATTTGAAATATGGTTTTAACCTGACAGGTGCAACGGCACCCAGTGCTTCCATGAGTTCACAAAATATAACGGGTACGCGTGAAGTTACCTTCTCCTGGAATGCCGGTACGCAGGAATTTTGCAATTACCAATTACAACTGCTCCGCTTGTACAACAATGATATCAGTACGTCTTTAAATGAACAAACTATCACCGCTAAAGTAGACTGGTCAGGCGCTTTGACCGTGCAAACAGAAAGTGCTGCAACTGCCCTGAAATTAACGGTAGCAGAAGGGCAGGGGTATTATGTATGGAGGGTAAGACCGATTGGTACTTATTATCCCGGAGGTATTGCCAATCCTTTAAACCTCAGTGAAAGTCTATGGAGTACGGCTCCAGCTGACGGAGCAACGTTGAATCTTCCCGGTGGTCTGGGTTCGAATCCTACCTTGTTCTTTTTAAATGATCCGGACGATAACATCAACCGCATTTACAGCAGAACATTTACAGAAGGCAATAAAGTGTCTGAGACCAGTACCTATGCCAACAGTCTCATGCAGGTAAAGCAAACGCAAAGTTATTTGCCTTCTGTCGATACGACTTTAGTGGTACAGCATGTATTGGATCTAAGCGGTAGACCGGCCTTAACCACCATGCCTGCACCGCAGGATTCCAGCATGTTCCAGGGCTATAAAAGCAAATTCATGCAGACGGAAACCTCGGTGCTTTACAGAGATACCAGTTACGATTCGGATGCCAATTACAACAATCCCTTAAGAGCCAAACAAACCACGGGAGCTTACCAATATTATTCTTCGGGCAACACCAACAATCCAAACATTGCCGATGCACAAGGTTATCCGTATCAACGGACGCAGTATTACAACGACGGCACGGACCGCGTCAAACAACAGTCTGGTGTAGGCAAACAACAAATGATTGGTACCGGCAGCAGTGCCGACAGCAAAGGAGAAGGCAAGACTGTGCGCACGTATTATGGCACGGCTTCCGAAGCAGAGTTGATCCAGTTGTTTGGAGACGAAGCTCCGTCCAGTGAAAATGTATTCAAGACGATCAACGTAGATCAGAACAATACAGCCACCATCACCTTGACCAATAAAGAAGGAAAGGTCATCGCCACGGCTTTGTCTTTCCAGGATGTAGACAACAGTGGCGTGTTTGCTTCCATTGATGGGGAAGGAGAAAGAACCACGTTGACCACCGTGAGCGATTCCATTACCGTCAATACCCGCACGGCCAATGGCTTCGTGAGTTCCAAGCGACTGGCCGTGATGCAGACCACCACGATGAATGTGGGTTATCAGATCAGCTGCGATACGCTGAACTTGCCTTGTGCCAATGGAGAAGTGGATTGCGGTTACCATTTGAAAATACAATTGTTCAACCTGGACAGCAATACTACGCATGTGTTGTATGACAACGATTTGAAAAACATCACGTGTTCTTCTGTGACAGGAAAAACAGGAACCTATAAGACCGTCACGCTGGATCCCCTCACACTGGCACCCGGCAGCTACATCATTCAGAAAAACCTGACCACTGGAAGCGTATCGGTAGCCATTACGGCTGCACAAGATAAGATCGATATTCAGACAGGCCCTATTACAGGTTTGATCAAAGGCTGGCTGGCCGATGTGAAATGTCCGCCGCAGTTGAATGATTTTTTTGTAAAACTCAGAACCTTGTCGAACAACATCAAGGCGCATACCATTACAAGCTATGGTTTCCCATCGGACTTCATGACCATTTACAATGCTGATCCTTCGGGATTTGATTTAACGATTACACCCGATAACGGCGATCCACAACATGCAAGGTTGAAGACTCCTTGTTGCGGTGACTTAAGCGTTCCGATCAACTGGGTGCCGCCGTTCAACTGTCCGGTGGTGCCGAGACTGGTCGATAAAAACGGCAACGGTAAAATCGATGTACGCGATTACAATCCATACGGCAGTCCCGATTCACTGGATCAGCCCGAAGAATTTTTCCCGGACTTTGAAGGCTATGCGCGTGTGTTCCTCCGCGAATGTTGGGACAGTACCGAGTTTTATGGTACTTACATGGAAGGCTGGAAGCCCGGTGAATTCAACCTCATGATCTACCACATGCTGACCGATCAGTACAACTGCAGCAATAATTATCCGGAGAAAGACACTTCGGCCGCCCAACAACAATTGAACAAACTGTCGGATCAAACCAATACAATTTACAATTCCTGCGGAGATTCCATCGGTTCCTATACTTCTTCCGGACTCTCTTTTGGCTGCGGAGATTCTTTAACGTTGTCCATTTATGATGTGCCCACTAAAGTATCCGCTTGTCCGCAGTATACCTGTGATGCTTTGTTTGCTTGCTGGTCCACGCAACTGGCGGCCGTACGTGCCAAGCGATGCCTGGATATTGATTACGAACAGGAAGACAACAACGTAGGAAATAAATCCGATGCACAGGATTCTGATGGAAAAAACGGGTTCAATGACAACTTTGATAAAAATGCCAAAGGTGGTGGACTGTTGGGTAAATGGATCGCCAAACGCGCCGTCTCTAAACGCATGCGTGACCTGCAGGCAGGTGGCAGCGGCACCATCACACCGACTTACGATCGTCATGTCGTACAGGATTTTCTGCAATGCACGGGTTACCGTTTCGCGAAGGTTCTGACCCAATACGATCCTTATCCTTTACCGGCGGATTCAGGTGGAACCATTGATTATACGGTGGCAGCGGTGAATGATACCAGTGCCTTGTCTACTGCTGGAAAAGGCAACGGCGATTATTATTACATTCCGTTTTCCAACTGGAGGCCAGGAAAAACCAATACGACCGGCACGCCGACCCCGTCGGAAGCCAATACCAGACAGTACAAAGGATTTTTCCCTTTTATCAAGAATCCGATTTACGCGTTCAAGTATTTTGAATACCCTTACGAATCGACCGACGATTACCAGGACATAGAAGCCATGACGTGTTACAGTGATCCCAACGACTGTTACAAGACCTTTGATCCGGCAGGTGTTGTACCGGCGGTAAGGATTCCGTGTTGCGTGACCGTCAACCACGACGGCAGTTACAATACCAGCCAGTGTTACAAAGATTATAAATACCCCAACCTGGCTCGCT
This sequence comes from Chitinophagaceae bacterium, assembly GCA_028288365.1. GTDB lineage: Bacteria > Bacteroidota > Bacteroidia > Cytophagales > Cytophagaceae > JACMQM01. The sequence goes on from JAQBNU010000017.1 coordinate 61,649, forward strand.
TGCCGCTGGATCCTGATTCTTCTCATCCCACTTTCGGCATCTTGTCGGATGGAGGAGGAAAATACAAACTGACGGTTTCTGATTTCTGTGGCGTGGGCAGGTACGGTTGCGAGTATACCAAAGACGTCTGGAGCTGCGGACAGCGCACCGCCTTTTACCTTGCGTTGAAAAACTACCAGGTACCCAGTGCCGCCTTTGTGTCGATCTATGACCAGCGCAATTGTGATTTTTCCAAGAGTGTGCAAAGCTGGTACCTGAATCCCCAGAGCGAAGACAATAATTTTCCAGATACCATTTCTTACAGTGAAGCCGGGCAAATCGTGAGTTCGCTGCCCGGTTATACCTGGGCGGACTTCAGCGCCATCACTTCTTTTAAAACATTGAGCGGTGCTACAGTATCCACGATCAGTGAAGTGGAAATGAACATGGTGAAGCAAAATTCGGAATGCAAACAAAGTTGTGAGAACAGAAGAACAGATATAGAGACCGCACTGTACGATTTATTGACGAGCAAATGCTACGTGATCGGTCCTTGTAAGACCAACGAAGACTATGTAGCGGATAATGTCATTCCCCAGGAAGATTTTGATGCCATGGTGGATGGGGTCATTGCTCAATGCAACAGTCAGTGCGCGATCAATACGTTCAAGTGTTTTCCGGTGGCTTATTGTCGCTTGTTCAAAACCAAAAAAGATTCACTGGGATACAACGAACAAAGTACGGTGATCAATTACGGTACGGGCGGTACCGCGGCGGACGTGCCTTTGTGTCCGTTGGTGACCGGTCATGATTACTATGATTGCAGCGGAGCGGAGGATTCCACGTTATCCTATTGCCAGTACACTAAATACAAAGAAGCTTCTGGCTGGTATATACAATTGGATATAGAGTCTGCCTGTTCAGGTAAAGAACATGCCCGCGATTTCACCTGCGACGAAGACAACGATACCTGCGTACCGAAAGACAGTTATGAGAAAACAGGAAAGCCCACTACAGTACCAACCGTCACCACCAGTGCGGTGCCGGTGAACGTACATGTGGACGAATAGGAGGGACGAGGAACGAGAAATCGAAGATCAGTGGAAATGATGGTAAGGAAAAAAATAAGTAAGTAGTACTATAAGAAAAAAAATAAAACTGATCACTGTCCCAAGTATCGGGATCCACTGATCACTACTATCGAATTATGAAAACAACAACAACTCTTATTTTCTTCTTTGCTTTACTGGTGACGAGCCTTGCGAATGCACAAAGCGTGGTGATCAGCAATTTGACGGCGACCCGGAAGTTGTCGAATCAAACGAGCGAGATGCCTTATACCTGGAGTGTGGCGTTGACTTGTGCGAGTCCTTTGGATCATTCGTCTGTGCTGGTGTTGGCGGGAAGCGCGAAAGACAAGAACGATGCAGGTATGACGAAAGCCACGTGGCATAGCGCCAACGGACAGTGGCAGGTGTTGCCGGCTACGGCTTCTTATCAAAACGGGCAATTGGTACTGACCTTTGAGGTAAATAAAAGCCGCCTCTTATTGAGCAAAGTGTTCACGGTGTATGTCGTGGATAAAGGCGGAGCGGAGGTTTCGAACCGCTTGTATGTTGACATGAAATAAATAGTGATCAATGTTTAGTTGATGTCAGGTCTTTCGACCAGAGTGATGAAGAAGCATAGCATTACACAGATGATAATAAGAATAGAAATAAAATAAAGACAGGTATGAAAAAGATCATCACATTTCTTTGCGTCGTGTTGCTGGTGGCAGCGATGAGTATACAAGTAAAAGCGCAGTCGATTGATTTTTATGATTCGGTGAAGGTTTATAAAACCACTACTATGCCCATCTCTCTGAGAAGTGGGGATATGGATGGTGACGGTATTGAGGATTTAGTCGTGGCTGCATATGACACCTTGCATATATTGAAAGGTACAGGAGATGGTACTTTTACGTTGTTGCATAAATACAGTATGATTACAGTAGTGGGCGATGCTGCTGTATCCTATAATTTTGTTCTTGCGGATTTAACCAACGATGGGAAATTGGATGTTGTATTTCCAAATAGTGATTACCTGGGTTTTTTTGTGAATACTGGAAGTGGTGCTTTATCGCCATTAAAGAAATATAACTTAGGAGGAACTTCCGATGAAATTGCTGTAGCTGATTTTAATCTGGATGGTTATTTGGATGTTGTTGTTCCTACCAACAATTTTTTAGATCCGCATTATAAATACATTGCTGTTTTCATTAACAATAAAAACGGAACATTGAAAAATGAAGTGCTGTACAGTGTGCCGCCAAAAGATTATGATGCACCGGAGAGTGTTGCAGGATTTCATGTCAATACGTTGGATCTGAATGATGATAGCTATCCGGATGTCATACAGTCATACGAAGTGAAAGACAGTGCTGCTGTGTATTACAATAAAGGAGATGGAACGTTCAATACTCCTGTAAGAATAGAAATTCCATTGGGTGTTAAAAAGATCGATGTCAAAGACATGGATCATGACAACAGATTGGATTTCATTGCCTTGGGACAAAGGTCATATTTACTTCCTAAGCCCATTTATACCTTTGGTTTTTATCTGCAAAAGGCAGCGGATAATGATCAGGTAATAACCGATACGTTAACCGTGCCTGAGAGGAATTATTTTAATGATCATCTAGTAGCTGATGTCAACAACGACGGAGAGTACGATTTAGTTATACCGCAAGGGTATTCTGCTTATGATGCTAATAATACGTACAGTGATTCATTGGTTATTTACCTGAACAAAGGCAATGTCACATTTGATATTCGTACACCTTCGTTTAGCAGATCAATGAAGGTTTATCCCACCTCTGTTCTAATGGATGATTTGAATGGAGATCATCTGCTTGACCTGGCCTATATAGGGGGTGGGGATTCAACTATCATTGTGATGCTACAAAAAAATCTGGTGACTGCTATTTCATCTTCTAGCTCAATAGAGACAACGATCATTTATCCTAATCCAAGTTCCGGATTACTGAACATCCATGCTTCCGCTGGTCAGGTTATACAAGCCGTATCTGTTTACGATGCCATGGGAAGAAAAGTATTTTTGCAGGAAAATGAAACAGCACAAGAAAATATCTCACTTGATTTAAATTCATTGCCTAAAGGCTTATACCTTTTAGAGGAAGAGAAGGAAAGCGGAGCAAGGAGTATTCAACATTTTGTTTTGCAATAGGGGAAAATATTGGAATAGAAGTTTTGTTAAAGGATTTTTTATGAAACACAAAAGTATACAACGAATGGCAACCATGAATATATTGTTCATGGTATTGGTACTGTTTATGTTTAATGTACGACCTGCATTAAGTCAGTATCAACTGATGACACCTCTTGTCAAAGTACAGACATTAAGTTCCGGTTCAGTGAATGTATGCGGAGACAGCATTGTTTTTACATTAAACATCACTAATACTGCGAGTACGTCCGATTCGGTAGCGAGTAACATTTATGTTCAGGTACAAATGAAACCGGGATTAGAATATGAATCAGGTTCTGTTAGTGGAGCGGATTATGTCACAGGCTTTACAAGTCAACCATTTTATAGCGATCGCACATCTCATCCCAATACGCCTATTTTCCGTCTCACTGGAAGGACACTGGCTTCGTTAGCCAGCACTACAATAACCTTTCGTGCCAGAGCCAATTGCACACTCATTCCATTTTTAGAATCGCTATCCATGCCACAACCCGTTGGTATTACCAATACCACCGATGTGATTTTTACAATGAAGTCTGCTGGATTTTACAACTCCGAATCCTACGGCTCGGAATCTTACAATGTTGGTTATGCGGCACTACAAACCTTATTGGATACAGGTGATAAAAACATCACGGCCGCTCGGGGCGATGCGTTGGTGCGTACGGTGAAGTTGCTCAATACAGGAGTCGGCTATGTGAAAGATTCCTTGCTGGGTGGTAATGGCGTGACGATGAAGATCCGTTATCCGTCTGCGATCAGTGTAACGAAAGTTTGTTTGGGCAGTTCTACAACTCCTTTGCCGCACACGTCTTCGGGAGATACCTTGATCTTTCATATCGCCGACTTTAGTAGCATCGGTGATTTGGATCATTACTTTGAAATCGGTGATACGTTATTGTTGAAAGAATACATCAGTCCCAATACGTGTGGGTTGAGCATCACCACTGATTACAAAGCGGAGTGGGGGTGTGATTCAAGGATCTGTAACGCGGGCGACAACAACGCGCTGAACGCGGCCTTCATCAATGTCGCGGGTATCCCTGCGGTGGTGGCTTCCGTTATACAAATTCCTACTACTGATTTATGTGGTACGAATGTGAAAGGCATTTTCAAGTTTACCAATAACGGCAATGGCAATTCACCGGTTCGTGCGGACGGTGCTTATGGTTTCGGTTTGCTGGTCGATAATTTTAACAGTTACGGTTCGGGTGATGGAGGTAAAATAGAAAACGCAGCCATCAAAGATTCCACGGGTGGTTATACCTACCTCACGGCACTCGGGGCTTCCAGCGGTGATTACTCGCTGGATAACCTGTCTGGCTTGTACCATGTGGACATAGACGGCGCTGGTGTGGGCCTGGCGGATCTTGATGGTGACGGGTATTACGATGACCTGCCTCCCGGAAAAGACGTGACGTTCAGGTTGGATAACAATTATACTTGTCCGGGTAATGACTATTTAAGAGACCTGAGGGTATACAGTCAACAGACGAGTTCCTGTGGTAATTATTCACAAAGTAATATACTGGAATACGAAAGCGGTTTGCAGGTCGGTAGTTCCTCTGTAAGCGGTTCTACGGATGTGGTCGGTGCCAGCACAAGTCCTGTAGTGGCGGGCACCATCGGCATTTTCAATCTATCTATAGGCAGTACTAGAGAAAACAGCGACGGCCTGGAATCCTGTGGTACCAACACCTTCACCTCCTACATTCATTTACCAGCGGGCTATTCTGTATTGAGTCTGACCTGGAACGGTTCCCCTGTAAGCTATACTCCTTCCGGTGATTCCATCATTGTGAGCGGCGGTGGTTTCAGTGGCAGTTATGAATTGCAGGTTGGTTTGACCTGTTACCTGCATGTTCCCGAGACTTCTTCCCTGGATTGGAAAATGTTTTACCAATGCGGATCCTGTACCACCTGCAAACAATGGCTGGTGAATACGCAGAGCTATACCTGGTACAACCATTGCAGCAGTTGTCCTGGTTTTCACACCACCGGTGTGGATGTGCAACGTACCACGCTGGGTAAAGTAAAACCTGGAGCAGGTTATTATACCTGGGGCGATTATAAAGCGGCGGCCAAAGTCACTTCCTCTACTACGGGCATCAGGCTGGACGCTGGTTTTCAGTACGACAGCTTACGCGTGCTGGCTTACGGAAGAATAGCAGACACGTCGGCTTCGTTTGATAACGCGCACGTCAAACTAACCTACACTTACGGTCCTTCGGGCGATCCACTTACTTATTTGGGAGCCTCGCTGATTATAAACGGAGGTTCGGCTTGTGCCTTGACCGGTACACCGAGCTACAGCAGCGGATCAGGAACGTATACCTACGATTTTGATCTGACGCCTTGCCTGGGCGGTATGCCGATAGACAGCCATGACCGCTTTGAACTGATTCCTAAATTTTCAATCAATTCAACCAGTGCCCTGAGTAGAGGAGAATACCCGCTGAATATTCGGGCAGAATATTATGGTTATGACAGCCTGGATGGCCGCAACGCCTGCGAGAGTTTTGGTACACAGTTCACCGTGCTGCAACCGCAGATCTTCAGTTCAAGCATATCAGGTTCGGATGCCTGCGGCGATCAGATCAACATCTGGTCGACCGTGTTTCGTTATGCGCCTTCAGACAGCAGAGAAACTTTTCCCAATGAATTTCGATTGCTGACCCACATCGAAGCCATGACCACGGATGTGCCCGCGGGCTTTCATTACATGACGGGCAATTCATTTGGATTGGGTGGTTACTTCGCTTTTCCGGGCATCAACGATCCTACCATTACGACCGTAAGCGGGCACCAGCATTTGAGTTACCCGATGAGTGATGACCGCATCATCACCGACTTTTTCAATTCTTCTTTTCTTGCCGAAGCGGTACTCTTCAAGATCGCACCGGATTGTGATACGACACATTTGCCGACACCTGTGGAGCATACGGATTTTACCTACACTATTGGTGATTATACTTACAACTCTTCTTATACCAGTCACATCAGCGCTACCAATTATACCTTCCTGAGTTCAAACCTCAGGGTACCGAATTTGTCACTCAGTGCAGATGCCATACAGGAAGCCTATTCCAGAACAGTGACCTGGCCGGTGGTGATCAGCAATACCGCCGATTTCCGCACGAGCGCCAATTCTACCAACACCTGGCTGAAGTTTGCTCCGCACCTGGCCAACATCACGCTGGTGAGTGCCAAAGACGGAAGCGGTACACCTTATACCGTGACCACACTTGGCGGTGATACGGCCCTTGTTCAGGTAGGGACTGTAGCACTCAATGGTTCGAAGACCATTTACCTGACGGCGACATACAGCACCTGTGCCGACAATACCGTAGACAGTTTAACCATCAGCGCCGGCTTCTCTTGTTCAGGTTATCCTTCCAGTACCAGCGATTACAGCTGCCAGACACTGCTCTCTAAAAAATTATACATCCGTTATAAACTGTCGATCTTACAACCTTCCATTATCCGCAAGACGATCTCTTATGATTTATGTGAACCGATTCCTTTTGATGTGAATTTGGTTTCAGCGGGCGCGGATATGACCGACCTTATGCTCTGGATCAAGCCACCGGCGGGGATTACGCTGGATGTGTCCGGCGGTTATTACACCTTCCCAAGTACAGGTACCGGGCTCACAGCGATTGGTACGAATGCCAGCGCGCAAGGCTCTGGATTTACGGCAGGGTTGGGCTGGAACTTATCGTCGGCACTGCCTTCTATACTGGATCCTTTCAAAGGCGCTTTATATCCGGGAGCGAACAGTGTGAAAATCCGATTTGACGTGTCCGCATCCTGCGAATACGATTTCGGTAAATGGGGAGAACCGATCCGTTTCTTTAGCCGAGCCACGGCCAGTTGCGGAGATTCGATCATACTGCCCTTCAACCAATACCGCATTAAAATATCCGGTGTGGACCTGGATTCACTGGTGCTGAGTGCTACGGGTGCGAGCTTTACACAATGCGGTGCACCGGTACCGATTACACTGACGGCTACTAATAAAGGGACGACCGTGAGTCACGATGGCAACTGGGAAGTCACCTTGCCTTCGCGCATCCTGTATGTACCGAGCAGCGGCATCCCTGCACCGCTTACTACGACGGTCAATGCCGACAGTTCGATTACCTACACCTGGCTCATGAGCGGTGGTATCGCCGTGAACGCGTCCACCAGTTTTACCTTTTATGCGGCAGTGGCTGGTTTCAGCGGAACAACAGGATTGAAGATCATCGCACGTACACGCATTCCGGCTTCGGCGATGTGCGCCTCTACCGGCGTGATCTGTAAACGTTACGTGACCACTGGTCTGGACAGCATTCCAGCCAGCATCAGCCTCACGGCACCCGGCTTAGCCATTGGCCCCCTCACAGACAGTCTTTGTGCCGGAACGGTGCAACATTTTACAGCCACCAGTTTGGCGGGGTATAATACATACAATTGGTTTGTAAACGGTATGCCCGAAGGCAATCAGCCGGGACTGGATTATACCATCATAGCGGGCGCAAACCACGTACGTTTGACGGCTTCTCAATCGGGACTTTGCGCGCTTACCGATAGCTTGCTGGTCACCGGACTCGTTGTACCGGATATACTCGTGGTGGATACCGTAAGCGCTACCTCCTGCGCAGGCAGTGCCGATGGTACGGTCACCTTCCATTTACTGACCAGCGATGTGACGGTAAGTACTATACAATTGACGGGCCCGGGACTTTCCTCAGGGAAAAACATTCCATTGACCGATACTTTTGAAGACAGCTTGCAGGCGGGCTTCTTCCAGTTTGTGATCACTTATGCCAACGGCTGTATTCGCACCAGCAGCTTCACGGTGCCGCAGGGGGGGCCTTCGGTGAATGCCTGCGTGGAGAACATCGGCTGTAACACAGAAGTGTCTCAGAGCAGCGCGTTGCACTTTACGTTCACCCGCGTATACCCTCATCCTACGGGTACCTACCACTACCAGGTACTCAAGAACAATGTGTCTTACCTGAGTGGTACCGGTGTATTCGGTACGGCCAGGACAGAGAGCTTGTCGTCGGTGACCACCAGCGATGTCTTCAAGGTGCAACTGGTGCCGGATACGGATGTGAATGGCAACGTGTGTACGCTGTCGTCCGATCCTCTGGCCATCACTATCCCCAACCTGAGTTTGAGCGGTCCCGCTACCGTTACGCCTTGTGTGCAAGGCCACACCGTGAGTTTCCCGGTGGTAGTCAATCCCGGATTGAATGCCTGTACGGTGGATACGTCTACTTACAATTTCCGTTTGTATAAATACGACAGTACGTCTTCTGCTTATGTGGTATTGAGCGGACCTTTTACGCAGGACAGCACCACTCATATCTTCTCTGGACTGGGTACCGGTTTCTACCGGGTGAAGGTGACGCTGGACGAAGGCGGACACTTCGATTGCAGCGCCACGCTGGATTTCCAGGTGGTACCTTCACATAATATTTTTACAGTAACTCCTCATCAGCAGAACCTGATTTGTCATGGAGGCAGGGATGGCAGTGCTTCTGTGGATGTGAACGGTGGCACATTGCCCATCACCTACCGTTGGTATAATGCCGGTAGCCCGGGTGATACGCTGAGTACAAGTTACGCAGCAACGGGTTTATCAGCGGGTACCTACACAGTAGTGATCCGAGATGAAAATGCCTGCCAGGACACAAGTACGACACATACCTTCACCCTCACGGAACCGCCGGCGCTTGACCCGGTGAACGTGGAAGCCATCGGCGTATGTGCGCTGAAGGCCTCGTCTGCCGGCGGCGGCACACCTTTTGCCAGTCCGCATTACTATACCTTTACCTGGATTTATTACAACCCCCAAGTGATCAAAACACTGGATAGCCTGGGCAACGTGCTCACGGATACGCAGTATGTGCGGCAGACCTTATGGATCGATCGTGCGCCTTCGACTTCAGGAGGAAGCTACACCAGTGATCCTTCGACGTACCCACCTTTTGTAGTGAAGACAGGGGCTTACAAAGTGATCTTAAGCGATGCCAACGGCTGCCAGGTCACGGATTCGCTGTACCTCAATAAACCGACGGTGCCTCGTACCTATGCGCTGTGCATGCGTTACACGACGCTGCCTTCGTTCAAGGAAGATACCACGCACATTAAAATACCTACGCTGGTGGATTTCTTCCCGGTGGAATTCTCCAATCAGATGGATGCACAGGTGAACCAGTGCAAGACAGAAGTGGCCACGGAAGCGACGGGTAAATTTGCTGCTCAATGCAACGATGTCAATAAGATCAAAGATAAACTCATCATCGATTACGGCATACATTACTTTCAGTACACGCTTTACTACTATGACAGAGCAGGACGGTTGGCCAGAACGGTACCGCCGAAAGGCGTGAACCCGACGTATACCGACCGGACACCGACAGCACTCAAGCATACCTTTGTAAGCAGTTACAATTACAACAGCTACGGACAACTCATTGACCAGGCCACACCGGATGCGGATACGTCTCATTTCATTTACAATGAAACCGGACAACTGCGCTTCTCTCAAAACGCGAGACAAAAAGTGGATGGCACTTATTCTTATAGCAAGTACGACAGTTTGGGCAGGGTAAAAGAAGTGGGCGAGAGCACACTGGCTGGTAGCTTTGACGCGCTGAACGACACGTTGAGCGGGGAGATGGCGCGTGCGACGAATGTGCGTTACCCGCGTTCCAACAGTACACTCAATCATGAACAAACATTTACCGAATACAGCGACAGTGTACCTGGCGCCAGCTATTACGGCATGCAGGATCAGCAGTACTTGCAGAACCGTGTGAGTCACAGTTACACGATCAACAAACAAGGCAGCAGAGTAGACGAGTATTACAGCTACGATCCGCATGGCAACGTACGCTGGCTCATGACGGATGTACCGGGCTTTGGAAAGAACCATGTGTTTTATGAATACGATTTGATCTCCAATAAAGTATTGAGAGTAAAGTTCAACGAGTTCAGGAAAGACCGTTACTTCCATCGCTACAATTACGACGAAGACAACCGCATCACGCTGACAGAAACCTCTAAAGACAGCATCCTGTGGGAAGCAGACGCCAACTATAAATACTATGCTCACGGACCGTTGAGAAGAGCGGGCATGGGCGAGGATCAGATACAAGGCGTGGATTATGTCTACACCTTGCACGGCTGGTTGAAAGGCATCAACTCACCGAACCTGATTGCGACAGAAGATCCGGGACATGACAGCACGATCGCCAACAGCGGTTATGCGCCGGATGCCTTTGGGATGACACTTGGTTATTACGAAAATGACTTTACAAGAACAGGTATTTTCAATAGCACCACCAGCGGTAAGTATTACCTGAGCAATGCGGGCAAGAACTTATACAACGGTAACATCAGCCAATGGCAGAGCAAGAGCAAGGATGCGGGAATGCTTTCACCTACTTACTTCAACGGCAGACTGACGGGTGAACTGTATACCTACGACAGATTGAACCGGATCAAGAGCAGCAGCCTGAATCCTTATAGCGGTGGATTCACAACGACTGCTGATTATGGTACCACGTACAGTTACGATCCCAATGGAAACATCACGACACTGCAACGCAAGGCGTATAGCGGAATTCAGATGGATGACCTGCAATACCATTACAACACGACGGATAACAAATTGCAGTATGTGAGCGATGTAACCGGCGCTTCACAAGACGGTACCCTCGGTGACATCAAGGCTGGACAAAGCAGTGGCAACTACGTGTACGATGCCTCCGGCCGATTGACCAGAGATGTACAGAGTAAGCTGACTTTTGTATGGACGGTATCCGACAAATTATCATTGGTGATACCAGATAAAGTGAGCAGCGGTCTCCAACCTCCGAGCTTGAAATTTATTTATGATCCAATGGGTAATAGAATAGGCAAGGAAGTGAATACGGCACCCTACTACAGTGGTACAACCTTCAAAGATACGATCACTGATTTAACAAAGATCAAGACGACGTATTACGTGAGAGACGCCAGCGGCAATGTGATGTCGATCTACGAAAGAACGAATGCCTATAGCAGAGACACGAGTTATTACCCCTGCGCCAAGGATCCTATAGATAGTGCAGTGTACAAAGGCATCAAGTATTGCTTTGCAGGAAGTATACCTACTTACAATATTGTAGATACGAGTATCACGATCATGAATGACACGCTCAACACCATCAACAGCGGCGACACGTTGATCCTGGGTGATACAACAACTTACGCGGGCAACTTCACCCTCAACAGTGGAGGACTTTTGATCATCAAAGGAAATTATACTCCGTCTTATTATACCTTTAACTCAGGCGGTAGAATCATAGTGGCACCAGGCGGCTCATTGACCTTCCCTTATATTTATTTGGGCACTTCTCAAACGATTGATAACTACGGTACGCTGAGTTTAACCAATCCGGGTATTGCAGGTACAATCAACAACTACGGTGTACTGAACACGGCCGGTAATTTAAGTGGCGGCAGTGGCGGCACATTGATCAATTACGGCACCCTCAATGCAACAGGTGGCATGGAAGGCAATGCGAGTGTGTTTACCAACTATGGCTCGGTGAACGTAACAGGCAACTTCTCTAACAACGGAGGCACGGTACTTAACGAAGGTCCGGTAGCCGTGAGCGGTCATTTTGCTAACAACACGGGCACAGTCACCAATAAATGCACGATAACCATCGATGAGTACTTGGAGATTGATGCCAACTTTTATAACTTCGGAAAGATCACTTCCGACAGTACGTCTACGATCAATGGAGGAGGTACTTTGTTTCTGGAAGGAGGCAGCACATTGGAGACCAAACAGCTGACGGTATACCATGTGATTCAAAATGACAGCACAGGATGTTCGCTGTTGAGAGTAACGGGTCATACGCTGACAGAAGGAGGAGGAGCGACCTATAATGGTAATGTGACCTTGTGCGGTGTGGTGAGAGGCACGGTGAGCGCAGCAGACTGGAACAGCGGCACCGTTTATACGAGTGGACAGAAAGCGGTGTATGGAGGTATCTTGTACGAAGCGAAGTGGTGGACAGAAGGAGATGAGCCGGATACACACAGTGGACCTTACGATGTATGGATCAACGAAGGCACTTACATTCCACCGGTGGAAGGCGACACCTCTACTTGCGATTGTACACCTGGTAAAGTAGTCTGTGCGTTAGTTACGAAACATTTGTACACAGCTACGATCAAGCAAGTGGAAGTACCGTTATATGGCAGTGACCGACTGGGAGAATACAAACCTGATTTGACAGTGGATACGATAGCTTTCTTCTCAGACAGTTTGTATGCTGTGCACATTGAGAAGAGTACACGATCTTATCTGTTCAATGACACGACCACAGAACAAACACGGTATAGAGTGGTTGGCGATAAGCAGTATGAACTCAAGGATCACTTGAGTAATGTGAGAGCATTAGTAAGTGATGTGAAATCACCACTGGTTGGATCGGGTGTAATTACAGGAGCAGAAGCTGATGTAGTGGCTTACTATAATTACTATGCGTTTGGGATGTCTCAACCGCTTAGAACTTATAATGCTAGTGATTATCGTTATGGGTTTAATGGAATGGAAAAAGACGACGAGGTAAAAGGGAGTGGGAATAGCTACGACTTCGGGGCGAGGATCTACGATCCGAGGTTAGGCAGGTTCTTTACTACTGATCCGAATCAAAAGCAATCTCCTGATCAAAGCCCTTATGCTGCATTTAATGGCAATCCAATTTTATATATTGATCCTACTGGAAAATCGGGAGAAGTATCAGTAGACAAAGCAGCAAAAACAGTTACCGTAACTTCTCATATAATTTTCTATGGGGAAGGATCTTCTCCTGAGCTTGCTAAACAGTCAGCATCGGATATTCAAAATGCATGGAATTCAGCTTGCGGTACAGTAATGATTGACGGTGAAGAATATTCTGTTACTTTTTCTGTAACAGCAGAACATCGTGAATCGACAATGGGAAGGGTTGATCCTATTTCTGGAGAGACTATTGTAAATTCACTTGAGAATGAAATTTCTCCGAATACTGATATAAAAAATAATTATGTAAAAGTGGTTAAATCAGGAATAGATGTTTCTTACATGGATGGATTAGGATCTAATACTGGAGTTTGGTTATTAAATAATATTCAGAAAGAAAATTCTACAACAGAGCCACACGAAATGGGACATGGTTGGGGAGCTGTTAAAGACACTGAAGATTCCCATCCAGCAGAATCTAATATTAAAGGTAAGGGTCAACCAGGAATTATGCATGCTAGAGGAACTATAGTAGACCCTCAATATCAATGGAATCCTAATGCGAAGGCAGGTCAAGCTGGAGGAACTTTAAATCCAGATAAACGTAAGGTTACTCAACAAGATATAAATTATTTGGACTTGAATAAGGTGCAATTAGATGAAAATGGCAAAGGTGAATTGGGAAAACTAACTAATAAAACGCATTAAAAATATGAAAGCAATCTTTAACTTATTTGTAATAAGTAGTTTGGTTTTATCATGTAGTATGTCAAAAAACCATAAAAAAAATCTATTAGAAGGAGAATGGAAATTGATAGATAATCAACTTAATTATCCTTCTATCAGATTCGATAAATTAAATACTGCTCTTTTAACAAGTAGAGCAGATACTATTTATAGATTCACATACAATGTCAGATCAGATAAATTGATTTTAAAAGATTTAAATGGAAAAGTCTATGAAAATAGAATATTGAAATTAGATTCTGATAGCCTAATCTTTGAAAATTTATTTAAAAATAACTTTATCCAAAAGTATATAAGAAAATAAGAGTAGGTAATGTTTCAAAAATGCAGTTGGCGATTTAACTTGGTGGTAATGAATTAAGAAATCAAAAAATAGATTGAATATTTAATAAAAAGGGATGGTATATTATGCCATCGGTAATGTTTCAAAAATGCAGTTGGCGACTTAACTTGGTGGTAATGAATTAAGAAATCAAAAAACAGATTGAATATTTAATAAAAAGGGATGGTATATTATGCCATCCCTTTTATTTTGGAGTGGTCATATGGTCTTAAAAATGAACAAAGTCGGTAAGGTGTTTCAAAAATGCAGGTGCTAGCATTGCACAAGGGCGTCCGCCGGGGATAGCGTTAACAGATCAGATTGTTAACGCACTTGTTGTTAATTGAGTCAGCATGATTCTCTGTTTAATTTATGCCATGCCCTATGTATGAAGAGGCACCGACAGAGGTCGGCGTTAGCATGATTGTAAAACATATCTATAATGGAATGTAAATATTGTCAACAAAAATGTTCCAAAGCAGGAACAACTGCAAATACTATTCAACGGTACTATTGCAAACCATGCAACAAGTATCAACAGTTGGAGTATGATTATTTAGGTTGTAGCAAACGTATAGAAAGCCGCGTAGTAGAATTAAACAATGAAGGTTGCGGAATAAGAAGTATTTCCAGGATCCTTCAGATTTCTCCTGGTAAAGTTTTATCAACAATCAAAAAGGTTTCAAAAGAAATAAGAAGCGTGAGATCACCAATTGTAATGGGCCGCGAATACGAATTGGATGAAATGAAAACGTTCATCAAGAAGAAAAATAAAAAATATTGGGTGGTGTATGCGATAGATCGCTTGACAAGAGAAGTAGTGGATTTTAGAATAATAAAGAATAGAACAAATAAAAAATTAAAACCTGTTATAGAAACCTTATTGTTGAGAGGTGCCAAAAAGATTTACACGGATAAGTTAAAACAATATGCCTCGCTCATCCCCGCGCATTTGCATGTAAAAAGCCGATACAAGATCAATCGTATAGAACGAAAGAACCTCAACGTGAGAATGCATTTAAAAAGACTATCAAGAAAAACGATTTGCTTTAGTAGAAGTAAAGAAATGCTGGAAGCTTGTGTTGCTATTTATTTTTTTCGAAACCAATATTCTTGCTAGTCACCTACCTGTTTCTACTAAAGATCTAAGTGATGTAAAATAATCCACCTTATATTTTGCAATGACTTGTTTAAACCATATTTAAACCAAAAAGGGTTTCAAACCTATACCAGTCTGAAACCCTTGTCATTGATGTGACCCCGAAGCGATTCGAACGCTTGACCTACTGCTTAGAAGGCAGTTGCTCTATCCAGCTGAGCTACGGAGTCGTTTGAAGCATTATGTTGTTGAATAAGAAAGATTTACCCAGGACACAATACCTAAATGTGGGTGCAAATATAGGAAAAGAACAGCATTCCCCCAACAATTAGTTAGAAATTAGCTAAATAATTGTGTTTGTAAGAGCGAATCAGCGTCGGCAATGAATGAATTACTCCATACTAATTTTCCAGCACTACTTTCTTCTGTATTTTGCTGGTGTCTTCATGGCATAGAACATTTACCTGTTCGCGCGAGTAAAATAAAACGTAAGAAATGAGAAGAAGCAAGATCATAATCGGTTGGTTGCTCGTTGGTTTCTGGAGTTGTTGTCCTAAAACAGACGATTGCAACTGCGTAGACAACCAGGCAGTGATTGCTTGTACGTTCAACTATAGTCCGGTCCATTCGTGGATCATCGCGGTCAGTGACGACGGAAGTACAAGAATTGATTCCTTTGAGATCGCTAATGCTGCTCCTTTTTCGTTCGATCTTACAGAAGACCAATTCAAACACCGGACCGTTTCATTTTCACAAGCTAAAATCATCTTCCGGGACCTGAACACTTCAGCGTTGGATTCTGTTACGCACTATACCATTCATGCAGATACCATAACCAGTTATTGCGATAAATGCTGGATCAGGAAATCAAAGACGATCACTTGTACCGATATTAAATCGTATGAGTTGATATTTAACACAGCCCCATATTACTCCAATAAAATTACGATCACTCATTGATCCACCGACGCCTGCGGTTTTTTACTTCCCCACTATTTTAATTAACTTCGTCGTTGAACGCATTTGATCATGTCACAGACGAAGTCTTTTTTCTCCAATGCATGGGCGGTATATGCGAGCCTTGCCGTTTTTGTCCTATTGTTATACGGCTATACACTGACTTTCTCTTATGCCGGCGACGATGAGGCGTTGATTAAACTGAACAAGTCTGTACAGAACGGTTTTGCTTCTTTACCCGATCTGTTGACAAAGAGTACGTTTTACGGATACAACAAAGAAAACTTCGGTGCATATCGTCCACTCACGATGGCCAGCTTTGCAGTGGAAGTCGGCTTGTGGGGAAACAAACCGGCACTGAGTCATTTGGTGAACGTGTTGTTGTATTTGTTATGCGGTTGCTTGCTGTACCGCTGGCTGACACAGGTGTTTCGCGAGTCCTACAGCATACCTTTTCTCATTACGCTGTTGTTCCTCGCGCATCCCGTGCATTCCGAAGTGGTGGCCAACATCAAGAGCCGCGATGAAATATTGGCTTTGCTGTTTGGATTATTGATCCCCGTGTTACTACTAAGCAAAGAGCAACGCCGCATCACAGATATCGTGCTCGCATACCTCAGTTTCTTCGCCGGATTGTTGGCCAAAGAGAATGCCATTACTTTTTTTATACCTGTAGTCGCTGCTTTGTATTGTTTCAAAGGCATCACGGTAAAAGAAGCGGTTTACACTATTGTTCCCTTTGCCTTGCTGAGTGCGACTTACCTGGTCCTTCGTACGATCTTCCTGGATCCTATTCCTGATGTAGTGAGTTTGAGTAATACCTTGTCGCATTGTCATTCGGTAGGAGAGAAGGTCGGCACGGTATGTTTCATCGCGCTGAGTTACCTGAAGCTATTATTGCTTCCATTCCGCTTATCCTGGGATCATTCCTTCAGTGATATTCCGGTAGTGCCTCTGGTCAGCCCTGGTGCGATGTTCTCTGCGGTGTTGCATTTGTCTCTGTTGATCTATGCGATATTGAATATCGGCAAACGTTCGCTGGTGGTGTTTCTGATTTTGTTTTATTTCGCTACGTTATTTCTCTTCCTCAACATTGCCTTTCCATTGTCGCAAAACATAGCCGAGCGTTTTTTGTTTACTCCGGCGTTGCCTTTCTGCATCGCACTGGTGTTGCTGTTGAATTGGCTCTCCAAAAAAACAGGTTCTTCACCCAATACCGTATACGGTTTATGTAGCCTGGTATTGATCGTCTATTCCGTGCGAACGATTCAACGCAATCCGGTATGGAAAAACAATGAAACATTTTTCCTGTCTGCCGCTAAAGATGCGCCCAATAGTTTTCACGCACACCAAAGTGTAGGCATGTACTTATCCGGTAAAGCAGATCAGGAAAAGGATGCGACCATAAAAACGGGTTTGTACAGCAGAGCAATGGAAGCCTTTGAACGTTCTGTTCTTATTTACCCGGGCTTCCAGGAGAACTGGTACATGCTGGGCCGCTGCGCACAACTGGTGGGCGATAACAAACGTGCGGAACAAGCTTATGAAAAGTCTATCCATGATTTTACCGAAAAGAAAATAGAAAGCTATTACAACCTCGGCAGTTTGTACAAGCAAAGCGGTGATTACAAAAAAGCCATTGCCCATTTTCAGGAAGTAAATAAAAAACAGGAAGACTTCAACGGAGCCAATGGCGCGATCGGTGAATGCTATTTGCAGTTGGCCAATTGGAAAGAGGCCAACGTGTATTTACAGAAGGCCTATAAGGCACATCCCAATGATAAAATCGTACTTAATAACCTGGGTGTAATGGAGTACAGTCTTCAACATTATGCAGCAGCAGAAAAATATTTCAGTTTATCGGTGAAATCGGATTCTTGTTTTCTGGACGGGTTAAAAAATACCGCCGCTTGTTGTCAGGTATTGAACAAGCGCCAGGAAGCCATGGTATACTACGAGAAAGCCATTCAGTGTCACTCGGAACAATTACCGCTCTACGAAGCCTTGATTGCACTATATACGCAGACAGGCAATACTGTGAAAGCCGAACAATACAGGAAGGTACTTGTTGAGCGCAAGAAATAAAATTAGTCGGCGACGGATATAAAAAAAGTATTCCACTACTCCAAACTGATTTTCCCCGTCGTCATTTCTTCTGCATCGCTTTGCAATTCGTAGAAATAAAATCCTTTGGGATATGCCGACATATCAACGTCTACCTGCGAAGCATTGAATTGCGTTTGATAAACGGAAGTACCTGTCATGGAATAGATGTTGAGTTTCCACTGTGCCGCTTTCAATCCAGACAAGTGAATGTTACCGCTGGTAGGATTAGGATAGACGAGTGCCGATTGTTGTGGAGCGAGGGAAGAGAAAAGACCGGTCGTCAGGTTGTCTTGATTAAGTTGCGCTAGAAATCCGGAGTTGCTAATTGGTGTATTGCGATTGGCCAGTACGATGGAACCCAGTGTAAGTGTAGGGCCGCTTATGCCTCCTGTTAAATAAACTTTACCGCTAGCATCGGCGACGATGTGTTCGCCATAGCTATGATCTGTGGCACCCGCCCAGCGCAGATGTCCGTATTGGTTGAAGCTTACGGCAAACAATGCGTTGGACGTACCGCTAACGGACAATGTGATCGTGTCAAGGTCCATTTCCGAACCATCAAACGAACCGGTGATGTATACATTCTCTTGTGCATCTACACTGAGGTCACTGCTATAGTAAACATTGGGATAATGGTAGTAATGATTTTCCCATAAATAATTGCCGTGTACATCGTATGCTTTGATGAATAATGAAAAATCTTCGTGTGTTCCTGTAATGTAAAGGTTTCCGCTTGCAGCTATGGCCATGCCTCTGACCCAATCGTTGTTGCCAGATGTACCGTTGGTTTGTGACAGCTGTACATCACCGTTGGTATCGAATTGAAGGATGAAAATATCGGAGGTGGCAGCATTCGTGTTGAGGAGCGATGTCGTACCTATACTACAAGCAGTGCCTGTGAAATTACCGGTTACGATAGAATTTCCGGAGTCGTCAACATCCATTCCGCCCGCGAAGATCTGATCGTCTGAATGTATTTCTTTTGCCCAAGCGATACTTTTATCAGGATTTATTTTGACATGAAATACACCAGAGTGTAAGGTCGTACTGCCGAAGGTAGCGCTGGCTGTATCGATGTCTCCCGACAGGAAGATTTCACCACTGTTGTTTACTTGTATAGCGTTGACAGATGCAGTAGAATTGATTGCTGTCGTGATGGCCCAACGGAAATTCCCATCGGCATCGTAGGTGGTAAGAAAGAGACTGCTGTGTCCTTTAGAAGTATCAGCAGAAAGGGTAGTACTGCCAAAGCTAATGTGTGTTGTTTGATAGCTTCCGACTACATAAGAATTTCCATTGGCATCTATGGCCAGGCCTGCTAGGATAGCGGCTGAATCATTGGGCTGAACGGGAAAATCAACAGCCCATAACACGTTGCCGTCCGAATCCATTTTTACCAGTATGGAATCTTCAAACGATGTTCGGAAAACATTGCCACTTGCATCTGTTTGTATGAAGTTAGGATCATTGATGCTCGACTGTCCCCAGTTGGCATTCAATGATTGAGAAAATAAAACTGCGGGAAAAAAGGTGAGTAGTACCAAAAACAAGCCACTGATTATTTTGTTCGAAAGGTGCATAGGTAGTGAGATAAAGAAAGAGAGATGTTACGAATTTAAACTTTAATGTGACGGTAAAAAACGAAAGGCTAGAATATTTAATGTCTTTCGCTACTTCACGTCAACGGAGTTATACCTAGTTTTAGGTAGGCGAATGAAAGCATTAGGAGGAAATTCCAACAATAATAAAACATGTTTTTAAAACTTCTTTTTCTCCGTTCCGCAATCGGCACAAACAGGTCTTTTGTTCCGGAAATACCAATAGACCCTGTGCATCAACAAGGGAGATGGTAGCAGGATGCTAAGGGGATAGTAGGGAGTTACTGTATGGATACTGTATAGCAAGAGTATGGTTACTGTATGGATAGTGTATGGACTACAGAAAACAGTCGACCGATGCATTTCCGTTTCCTGCACAAAAAGGTATAATGTTCCGAAAAAGACAGAAGCGTGTTATACCGTGATTTTTTTTACTGAAACACATTTCTTTTCTTACCAAAAAATAGAGTGATACATAGGGAAGATTGGTTTCGCTATGAACCTCTATCAACATAAACTTTTCATTTTTAACCACGACTATTTTTATGAGCACAAAAAAAGCATTACACGCAGGCATGAAGTTGGGAAAGCAACCGGCACGCCATGATCCACGCACCTTGCAGATGGCCAATTACATCACACCTTCCAAGCTGCCACCTATTCCTGACAGTTACGACTGGACAAAAAAAGTAAAAAAATGGGGCATGATGGACAACGATAATATTGGTGATTGTACGTGCGCCGCCGCAGGACACCTGATCATGGAGTGGACAGCAGAGAATGGTAAGCTCGTTACGCCAACCGACAAAGACATCATCTCGGCCTACTCCGCCATTACCGGTTACAATCCTAAAACAGGAAAGAACGACAATGGCGCAGTGGAAACAGATGTGCTCAATTACTGGAGACGCAAAGGCATTGCGGGACATAAGATCTCTTTGTATGCGGCATTGGAACCAGGCAATCACAACCACATCAAAGAAGCCGTATACCTTTTCGGTGGTTGTTACATCGGCTTGTCATTGCCTGTTACGGCACAGGATCAAAAGGTCTGGTCTGTTCCTCCCGGTGGAGCCAAAGGCAATGGCGCTCCCAATTCATGGGGAGGACACGCGGTGCCTGTGGTGGCTTACGATGAAAAAGAATTGACGATTGTCACCTGGGGCGCCTTGAAAAAAATGACCTGGGGATTTTGGGATACCTACTGTGAAGAATCTTATGCCATCATCAGCACCGATTTTGCCGATGGGAAAAAGAAAGCACCCTCAGGCTTTGACCTGAAACAATTGCAAAGCGATTTGAAATTGATCACAGGTTAACAACAGCATTTAAAAAAAAGAAACTCCGCTGAATGTATATTCTGCAGAGTTTCTTTTTTTACTGATCACTGACAAGTGATCACTTATTTATACCGTGCTTTCCAGGACTTATAGTTTTTATCAATAGTCTTGATCACGCTGTAAATGGAGCCTGCCCAATAATTTCTAAGTCCTATGCCGGCAGGTGTACTGCGTATTCTTTCGTAAACGAGAATTTCTTTGGTCATCATATTGATCAACACCACATGGTAATAAGCTTCTTCGGAAGCTTTGTTCAGGCACTCTGCCACAAATAAAATACCGACACCTTTCTTTCCGACAAACGAATAGCCGTTCACCATCTCCTGTATCTTTTGTTGGTTGTAATTGGGTGCATTGTATACTTCCATGTTTTCCAGTGCCGCTTCTGCGTTTTTAACAGTGACCTCTGAAATGTCGTATTGTAAATTGCTTTTGCGCAAAGCACCTTGTATGTTGTACTTGGAACGTTCGTTGATCACAAGGTTGTTCCATGCCGGGAAATAACGGCTCTTCATAGAATAGGGACTTACTCCTCCTGCTCCTGAAAACTGTGAGAAATCACCAATCAGCTTCACTTGGGAATAGTCTATGCCTAACCAGGTAAACTCATAATCACTGGTGGTGAAGATATCTCTGGCAGTTTGTGCGAATCCTTGCGACGTGAGGCACATAAAAAGCAGCAACCAAATTTTCTTTTTCATAAGCGTGCAGCGGATGGAAGGTAACATCCATTCGATTGAAGGAAGTTAAAAAGAATCTGTGGAACGAACAAGAAAGAATCCTGCGGAGAACGGTGAAACATAGGGAATCCTTTTTTAGAGTGTTCTATTTAAATATTAATTAAATGACTATTCGCTTATTACACCTCCGTTGAATTAACGACTTCTTGTTGGCGTCTCGCCAACAAGTGATGGATTAACAACGTGCTTAATCTCTTGTTATAGGATTGACTTATCGTTTAACCCGAACAGATGTTGGCGAGACGCCAACATCGAGCATTGCCTGACCTAGGTGTGGCAAGCGGATAGTCATTTAATAAAAAATCTTATGTTAGATAAGAAATGAAAGAACGATTATTCCGGTGACAATCTTAAGGGTATTCCCTTCGGTCCGGGCTTTCGCCACTCTCCCTCTATTTAGCGGGATCAAACAATGGCTCGATCCCTAACATAAATCGTCGCGTGAGGGATAGCAGCGGAAAGCCCACAGCGAGTCTGTCGTTCGCTAATGCAGGCAAGTTTGATCCGAGCGAGGACTTGCAGCGGATAGCCCGACCCGCAGGGGCACGCCCTATTTCATAAACGTACTTATCCAAAGCATACACACCATAAATAAATTATACTATTTGAACAGGACACTCTATCCATTTTATAGTGTTGTCGTCTTTTTTACTCTGTTACAGCATAGTATCATCAGTCGAGTGAAAATCGAATGAAAACATATTTCTAAATTTGTTCCATCGGTTATTTTTTTAGTTATTGTTCCAGTGTTCTGCCAGAGAACGTGCTCCTACACTAGTATACAACACAGCGACTCTTATGAAAAAGAAATCACTTTCCTTCGTGGCTTTTGCGGCATGCGTAGCCATGAGCCTTTCGTCTTATGGACAAAAAACAATTTCTTATGTGGACAACAAAGATGTCCTGAGTGGTTATTTTGCCAAAGCCAAATCAGAAAAGAAAAATACTCCCGGAGTAGTTGTCATCCCTGCATGGATGGGAGGAAACGAACATACCAAACATTCGGCAGATGAATTGTCGGCCTTGGGTTATCATGCGTTTGTAGCGGATATTTATGGAGAAGGAAAAAATCCCAAGAGTCCGGCAGAGGCAAAAGAACTGTCCAGCTATTACAAAAACAATCCGGAGATTTACCAACGCAGAATCAAAGCAGCCATCGACCAATTGATCAAGCAAGGTGCCGATGCCAACAGCATCGCCGTGATCGGTTATTGCTTCGGCGGCACAGGGGCGCTGGAAGCCGCTCGTGCTGGTCTTCCTGTAAAGGGAGTCGTTAGTTTTCATGGCGGTTTGGGAAAAGACACCGCGCGTGCCAACACACCGATTACAGCAAAAGTATTGGTATTGCATGGTGCCGACGATCCTTATGTGCCCCAAGCACAAGTAACCGCTTTCCAGGACGAGATGCGCAAGAGCAAAGCCGACTGGCAAATGATTTATTATGCCAATGCAGTACACGCCTTCACAGAAATTTCTGCTGGCAACGACAATTCAAAAGGTGCTGCCTACAACGAAGCCGCTGCGAAACGTTCGTGGGAACACATGACCTTGTTCTTTGCAGATTTGCTTAAATAGAAATAATAAAGTGCAGGAGGAAAGGCTTGTCTATAAGACAAGCCTTTTTTGTTTTGGCAGGTATTGCTATATTAGACTTTGTGACTTTTTAATTGCGTTGGCATATGGACAAATTTATTTCACAACAGGATAAAGTAACACTTGCCGCGGCCTTTGGCGTAGAGTACAAAGCATTGAATGCCGTATTTTTAATAGAAAGTTCTGGTGCTGGTTTTGATAAGGCAACTGGAAAAATAAAGATTCAATTTGAACCTTATTGGTTTCATAAATACACGGGACAACGCATTGCCAACGGTGTAGGTCTTCAGGGGGAAGAATGGACAGCATTCCATCATGCCGCAAGCATAGACAAAGCAGCTGCGTTAAAAAGTACCTCATGGGGTTTGGGACAAGTGATGGGATTTAATTTCAAAGCCGCAGGATTTGCCGATGTAGATACCATGGTCACAAGTTTTGAACAGAGCGAATACAACCAGTTGAAAGGCATGCTCAATTTCATCAAGTCCACACCTAAGATGTTACAAGCACTACAAACCAAAGACTGGGCCACGTTTGCCAAATACTATAACGGTCCGCATTACAAGGATTTTAAATACGATACACGCCTGGCTGCTGCTTATGCTAAGAGTTGATCATAAAATTTAGAAACAGAAAGAGAGCGGATGAATGATTCGCTCTCTTTCTGTTTCTTTCATCGATGTTTTTTTAATATCTTCTAAAAATGAAAAAGGGACACGGTCAGGTGTCCCTTTTTATGTATCAAAAAAATGTAACCAATTGTGATACCTGAAACTATTCAGGTATTATTTTTTAAGCACTTTCATCGCATCCATACCTTCAGCTTTGATGGTGTACATCGCAGGCTTCAGATCATTGAGGTTAAGCACGACTGAATGTGATGTTCCATCAGCAATGATTTGTTTTACCACCATACCTTCTGCGTTGTAGATGTTAAACAACACCGGTACTGGCATGTCTGTCGGGAAATCAAGTGTTACCGCAGATGTAGCAGGGTTGGGATATAGATTCACAGCAGAAGTGTTGCTGGTGCTGCTAGAGGCATCGAAACGGGCAGAACCGTTCATGTTTACCGACACATAAGAAGAAATGAATTTCTTATAGTTGGCTTGTGTCAAATCTTTTGCTTCTATCGCATCATTATAATAAACAGTAGAACCGTCATCAGAAATCAAATGCAATTGTACCGTACCGGTTAAAGTAGCGGGAACCACTGCAATGGCTTCAGGACTTAGACCGGTTAAGTCTGCACCCAGCAAGACCGGAGCAGTAGCGGCTTGGCCGTTCCAGCTGTACAAAGCAAAGTTAGACGTGGCATCAAAAGAACCGGCAACGATGATGTATTGGTTCGATGCATTTTTCTCGATGTCGCGAATACCTCTCACACCCAGACTGATTTCAATCGGTGCAGCGAAAGAAGGACTACCGCTTGGAGCACCGGCGTTAAACCAGGTTTCAAAATTCAATAGCGGACAGATCAACGCTTTGTTTTGTGTGCCGGCAGGAACGTAAGGTGCACGGAAGCCGATATAAGCTGTCGTGTTGTCTGGACCCATTACAGCGCCTTCAATGTTGTAGCCATTGATTTCTTTTGGAATTTCTCCATCTGCACCGGCAGCTGTCAAACCCAGGCCATTGGCATCTCCCCATGACATGATCTTGCTTCTTAATCCTTTGTAGTAACCTACGAAGCTAAGGGTAGCGTTAGCGCCGGTACCTACAATGTCTGTAGCGAACACACGGTCTCTGTCTGGTTTTACATTTCCTTTTTTACTGTTGCCTTGTGAACTGAACCAGTAAATTCTGTTAGGATTTGTGGCACTCACGAAAGCCGCTTCCAGATCGACTTCGAGGTCATCTGTCAAACCAAGGTGAGAGGTTGGATCGAAGCTATACACTGGTAGACCGGAATGGTGTCTGTCGTATAAGTTAATCAGGTTGGTCTCATCGTCTGCCACAAACATGTAATTGTCGTCTACCACGATGGCAGCAGATGCATCAGCAAAACCGGTATGGTACGCATCACTGATGGTCGTTGTGGTGAAGTCTGCAGATACTGCCAAACTGAAACTGATTTTAGTAGCAGCGGATAAACCTCCGTTGTCTGTTACATTCAACGTGATGTTGGTATAACCCACACCAGATGGAGTGATGATGAATTTGCGGTTGTTGCCCGTACCTACTACGCTGAAAGAAGTAGCAGCCACTACAGAAGAAGAAGAACTCGTCATGGTGAACGTAAGTGCCGCAAGATTTTCATCGGTTACAGTGATGTCCAAACCAGATACACTCACTGGATCGGTTGCATCTCCTTTTACAGAACTGATCACTCCTGAAGATTCATTGACAAATGTACTGGCTGAAGAAAGGAAAGCAATAGTTGGTTTTTGATTGGCGGCATTCACCGTGATAGCAGAAGCAGCAGAAGTCGCAGTAGCGCTTAGGTTATCATAGGCTTTTGCTGTGATGCTGTAAGTCCCTACTGCTACGCTTGTCCAGCTGTAGCTGTATGGACTGCTGGTATCAGTAGAAAGCAATGTTGTACCGTTATAGAATTCTACTTTGCTGATGGTACCGTCTGCATCGCTGGCTGTTGCTGTAATAGATACCGTGGCAGGAGCAGTGAATACAGCACCGTTAGCAGGAGCTGTTAACGTTACTGTTGGTGCTTGATTGGCACCTGGATTGACTGTGATAGAAGAAACAGTAGAAGTAGCTGTTCCGCTCAGGTTATCGTAGGCTTTTGCCGTGATGCTGTAAGTGCCTGCAGCTACGTTTGTCCAGCTGTAGCTATAAGGACTACTGGTGTCAGTAGAGAGCAATGTCGTACCGTTATAGAATTCTACTTTGCTGATGGTGCCGTCTGCATCGCTGGCTGTAGCTGTAATAGATACAGTAGCCGGAGCAGTATAAGTAGAGCCATTAGCCGGAGCAGTCAATGTCACCGTTGGCAATTGATTGTTGACAGCATTTACTGTAATGGTAGAAACAGAAGATGTAGTAGTGGCGCTTGAGTTATCGTACGCTTTTGCTGTGATGTTGTAAGTACCTGCTGCTACGCTTGTCCAGCTGTAGCTATAAGGACTGCTAGCATCAGAAGAAAGAAGCGTCGTACCGTTATAGAATTCTACTTTGCTGATGGTACCGTCTGCATCGCTGGCTGTAGCGGTAAGAGATACAGTAGCCGGAGCCGTATAAGTAGCGCCGTTGGCTGGAGCAGTCAAGCTCACCACAGGAGCTTGATTGGTCGTACCTGCTAATGTAACAGAAGTCGTGTTGTAGGTAGCAGTAGAAGTCGTAGACCAGCTGCGAGCAGTTGTCCAGGTGTTGGTAGACGTATTGAATGTTCCTGTTGCTCTGATCAAATCACCGGCTCCTGGATCAGGACCTAAATAAGATGTCTTTAACAATTTGCCACCGTTGTATTTATCGTTGACAGGAAGTTGATAACCGGAACCACTGCTTTTGTAAGCAGAACCATAATCGTCACCAAAAAATAAAGCATCAACAGGAACTGTAGAACCAGAAAGGCTGGAGGCTGCTACTTTAAAGACCGCGACACCGTCTGCATTGCTTCCGCCGTTTCCAAATATACCGTCAGTGTTTTTTGTACCGAAGCTGTCTCCGTTTGTGGTAGAAGTATTGATCGATCTAAAAGAAGTACCGCCATTGCTTAACGGAGCCATAGAAGAACCGCCCACGTAAATCACTTGTCCTGCAGTCACTGTACCGGTGCTGATTTGAAAAGCATAACTAATGGCACCACCTTCTTTCCAGCCGTTGGCTGTAGCTGTACCATTGGTACACACAACTACAGTATAAGGAGTAGTAGCAAAGTTGATAGATTGAGTCGCTAGAAGTTCAACATACTCATAAGGTGATTCCGATCCGCTGGGTTTAGCTAAGAATTCAGAAATGACAAGACCCGGTTGTGCCGCCGCATAACCGGCAAGGGCAAGACCGAATAACGTTGTAAATAGTTTTTTCATTTGAAAAGGGTTAAGGTGTGTTTTGTGCTTCGAAGATAGAGGCAAGTAGTTGTGCCTCCGTTAAGCACTTGTTATGCAATTGTTATCAATCCAGAAATCGTACAGAATTATTTTTTACAATACCATGCAGATCATCTATTGATAACCTTATGCTGATATAAACATCATGTTTCGATAACAGTGGAATGAAAGTCTTATTGGTGTTGCACCAGACTTATAAAATCAATCGTTACGTTTTGCGTTAGGGATCGAGCAGAAAGCCCGAAGCGCGTGGGTTTGTGCGGAGGGCGGACTTGGAGCGAGAGCCCGACCGCCACATGAAAGATGGAAAAGGCTTCTAAGATGCTTTGGCGGTAACGCCCTTGTCCTTATCGAATAAAAACTACTTACTTGAATTCATATTATATTAAACCTAACATTCATCAATTAAACAAACTCATAACAACCAAATTAATATAATTACACCATCGAATAACACTGGATCTTGAATTGCTCTTCTCTTCATGAAATAGAAATCAACCATGCAAAAAACAGACGTATTAATTGTTGGTGCAGGTCCCACGGGTTTGGTATTGGCCATCTGGCTGAGCAAGATGGGCGTGTCTGTACGCATCATCGATCAGGCCGATCGATCGGGTACGACGTCACGTGCCATTGTATTGCATGCGCGCAACCTGGAGTTTTACAGGCAACTGGGTTTTGCCTCACTAGCCATTGAAAGAGGAGTGGAATTTAAAGCCGCTAACCTGTGGCTGCATGGGAAAAAATTTGCACATGTACCTTTCGGTGATCTGGGAGTCAGCATCAGTCCTTATCCGTATGCCTTGATATTGCCGCAAGACCAACAGGAAGAATTGTTGGGAGAACAACTTCGTTTGTTGGGTGTGGAGGTTGAACGAAGTACCACTTTGTTTTCTTGTGAGAATATAGAAAAAGGTGTCCGTGCCCGATTAAAAAAAGCAACCGGCGAAGAAGAAATTTGTGAGGCCTTGTACCTTGCGGGTTGCGACGGTGCGCACTCTGTGGTACGCGAACAATTGGGTGTCGGTTTTCCGGGTGGAACGTACGAAGATGTTTTTTATGTCGCTGATCTCCGCATCCAAGGTGCGGTGGCCGATGGAGAGATGCACGGTGCCTTGGACGATGCGGATTTTCTCGCCATCTTCCCCATGAAAGGCAAAGGCAATGTAAGGTTGGTCGGTGCCATCAGACCTGAACTAAAACAAAAAGAACATGTGCAATGGGAAGATGTCAACCAGAAAATCATTCAGCGACTGAGCATGAAGGTAGAAGAAGTGAAATGGTTTTCGGCCTATAAAGTGCATCACCGAGTGGCTTCTCAGTTTCAGAAGGAACGTATTTTTTTATTGGGAGATGCGGCACACATCCATAGTCCTGTCGGTGGACAAGGCATGAACACTGGCATTGGCGATGCCGTGAACCTTGCCTGGAAACTGGTTGCAGTCATCAAAGCGCATGCACCTGCTGCATTGTTGGAAACGTACAACGAAGAAAGAATACGCTTTGCTCAACACCTGGTGTCTACCACGGATAGTGCGTTTTCTTTTGTCAGCAAAAGAGGAAGATTGGCCACGCAGGTGAGAACTCAACTCATGCCTTTGCTATTGCCCTTTCTTTTTCAATTTGCTGCCATGCGTCGCATGATGTTTAGAATTCTATCACAAACTTCTATTGAATACGAACCTTCTTCACTCAGCGAAGGAAAGGCCGGACAGATCAAAGCGGGAGACCGATTGCCTTGGTTAAATGGGAAACCAGATAATTATGAAGTGCTGAATACAATGAACTGGCAAATGCATGTGTATGGAAAAACAGCAGCGGAAGTGCAACACGTTTGTAAAGAGCGAAACATAGACCTGCATGTTTTTAAATGGAGTGATGAAGTTAAAAAAGTGGGTCTGCAACAAGATACACTTTACCTTATCAGACCCGATGGCTACATAGGATGGATACAAGCACAATGGAATAAAAATGAGCTGTTTTCATATTTGGATAAGTGGGGGATATAATCTTAACTATTTAAATTGCCGTGAACTGCGTTAGGGATTAAGTGGAAAGCCCGAAGCGCGAGGGATTTTGTGCGGTAGGCGGACTTGGAGCGAGAGCCCGGTCCGAAGGGAACGCCCTAATTTTCATTCGTAACCTACTTATTATTTCTATTCTTATTCCACTAAAATTCAATATTCCAAATTGTAAATTCCATCAGCTCTCTCTAAGATATTATTAATTCTCTACACGTCTATCTTACTTTTCTATTTACATAAGAATATGTATCTTTGCACACTGGAAAAAAACAGGGAAGAGCATTTCATGAAAAAGGTAGCGGATTACAGGAAATTATTGAATGTCGACAAGACAGTAGAATTGAAGGAATTGAAATCCATCTACAGAGGATTGATGAAGGAATGGCATCCTGATAAATTCCAGGGCAACGAAGAAGCGAAGCTGGAGGCAGAAGAAAAAAGCAAAGATTTCATCGAAGCCTATAATTTCCTTGTGAGCATTTCACCGGAAACATTAGAACTCAACAAAGAGGAATACGAAAAAACAACGAGTGAAGCCAACGTGTTGGATTACCAATACAAAGCCAGAATCTTGCAAGTGAATTTTTCAGACGGAAGCGTCTACGAATATTTTGAAGTGCCAAGCAACGTATACAACAAGTTACTCGGCTCCAGCACACCGGCCAGGTTCATCCGCAGGAACATCTGTTTTGAATTCTCTTACAGAAAAGTAACGAACCCCACGAATTGAGAAATCAGTGAGCAGAGATCAGAAATGCGAGATCTGAAAACAGATATCAGATTTTAACAATAAAAGAAAAGGACTTCATAGAAGTCCTTTTCTTTTGATCTCTGCTTACTGCTTACTGATTTCGCATTTCTCTACTTATAGTGTAGCACCACTTTCTTATTGGAAATATTCTCCAGCAAAGGCACCAGTATCGTGGGTGCATTTTTTTTGGTTTCTGCTACGATGATGCTTTTGATGGAATCACTGGCGAAGTAGGCATCTGCTTTCTTGTACAAACTTTCTACCATTTCTGTTTCATTATCGAGCCAGGAAAACGTAGAGGCGTTGTAGACTTTGGATTTGTTGTGATTGATTTTTGTATAACACACTTCCGGTGCAGGCAATAAAAGAGTGAGCGTATCTTTCGTTTCGCTGATGTCGCTGTCAGAGATTTTTTGAAGGTCCACACAGCCCGCCATTTCACCGTTCACCATGATCAGCATGCGCGAGTCGGGCAGGTAATCGCGTTTGATTTTATACTCCAGCACATCTTTGATGTTGAGTTGCACCAGTTCCAGTTTGCCAATGGCCTGTATCTTCGTGATGGCGGCATCGTTGGTGATGGTCGATTCTTCCTGAAATGTTTTTTTACCAAATAAAAACCATCCAGCTACGAGAGAAAGTGCGATCACGATCAAATAAGATACAATAGATTTCATAACGTTAGGATAAAATAAGATTTATATAAAAGGATCAATGAGCGCTCTGTAGGGCAGTAATAAACTATAGATGCAAAGGTTGAATACAAAGGACAGAATGTATGCCAGAAATAAACACAGCGCAGCATTGAGGGCGGTGTTTATTTTTTTACCTGCAAACATTCCATAATACACCCAGAAATTATAAACGATGCTGGCCCCGATATAATTGTCTATGAGCAATGCTTTCCACGATGGGTTCCACAATAACAACAAAGAAAGCAAAAGCAGGAACAACGCTTGTTGCGCTGCGATGTAGGTATTGATGATCAAATGTTCTCCCAAACTGTAATGCTCCTTATAAAAAATAAGGTAACTGCAAATGGTAAAACAAGGAATGGCCAGGATGTTGGTCAGTGAAGAATATTGCTCGGTATAAGCAAAGAATTGATTGAGGTAAGTGATCGAAGCATCACTGATGAATGTCAAATGAATACCAGGTTCAAATTGACTATAGCCTGTTTGAAAGAAATTAAACTTAAAGGTAAGAATAGAAACCACCGTACCTGAAAACAAAAGATACTCGATGGATGGCAATAAAAATTCTCTGTCTTTAAATAAAAATGTTTTCAAATGTTGCGGTGCGTGAACAGTGAGTCTGTACACCGTTTGAAAAAAGAGAACCACAATCGATTTGGCAAAGGTGTAGCCCTCTTCCCAAATGGAACGCATATCGAAACGGTCCACATCTGATTTCTTCCCGCAGTGTGAACAGAAATTTCCTTTGAACCGATGATGACAATTGTCGCAGATCATAATTTTAAGATAAGAAATTATGACGTAAGAAAGAAAGATTTAGTGGACAGTTATCAGTTGTCAGTGAACAGAAGTGTCGTTGAGATGACAAGTGAGAAAAAAATCAACTGATTTTAATCTGCTAAGTTTTGAGTTGAAGGTATAAATATACTTGCGCATAACATACGTATAGGAGCTTGATGATGATAAAGAAAGAGTATAGCTCCGAGATATCAAGCTACTCTGAAATTTATTTAATGCTCTGAACTCTCTAACTGCTCAGAATCCCGCAATGGCTAAAAGGTGCTGTTAAGCACAGGATCATTTCAATTTGTACTTTGCTTTGTTTTGTGTTCCAGTTACAGAAAGTAAATTCAATTCAATTCCTTTTTTTAGATCCCTACTTGCCGTCGCTGAAGAAATATCCTTGAATACATTCATGTAATCTTTTCTTGTAAACTCACGGTTGCCTAATTCAATAAAGTAATTAATTCGATCAATATCTTTTAGTGTTCTGTTGTTGAAATTTAATAATTCTGCCAAGGATTTATCTATTACTTGTAGCATATATTCAATAAAAACCGAAGAATTACCAGTTCGATCACTCAGAGACAATGCAGCATAATATTTTTTTTGTGTCTTGCTTATCAGGGTTTCGAAAGGAAGGAATTCGAAAACAGGATATTTAGATAGTAGAATTAGCGTTTGCCATAAACGCCCCATTCTGCCGTTGCCATCCAAAAATGGATGAATAAATTCCATCTCATAATGAAACACACAGCTCTTAATAAGAATTAAGTCGCTATCAGTTTTCAAGTAGTTAAATAAATCTTTCATTAAAAAAGAAATATTTTTTGCTGGAGGCGCAACATGTGTAACCTTAGAACCTTTGACTATCCCAACACCTTGGTTTCTGTAACTTCCTGGACTTGCAATTAGGCTATTCATTAATTGCTTATGTGCTAAGAGGAATGATTTTTCAGAGGTAGGATTAAAATTCTTAAGGTTATCATATACCTTGATAGCATTCATTACTTCCAAAACATCTTTCTTTGGTCCAATTACGCGTTTATTATCAATCAATGCCGTGATTTGAGCTTCAGTTAACGTATTGCCTTCTATTTGCAAAGAAGAATGAATTGTTTTTATCTTATTCTGCTTTCGTAATTTAGGAGATTGCTTATTCAGATGATTAGCATTGACCTCTCCAATTTTTTCGGAAATAGAACTTATTAGTTCTAGAATAGCAGGAGTTATCTTATATGGCGGTTTCATGATAGTATCATTTGATAGCATCAAATATACTGTTTTTTCTGATTTATTGATATTTTGCCGAACACAAAGCAGCTTGACGACGATGGAAAAATATTAAAGCTCCGAGCTATCAAGCCCTGATTACTGACTACTTATCACTTTTGCTTTCACCGCTTCACTCAACCACACCAATTCGTTTACAAACAGATTCAATTGCTTGTTGAAGTTTTCATCGACTACCGTTCCTGTCGTATCAAACTTAGCGGTCACTTGCGGCACCAATAATAGTTGAGGCAGTGCATATCCTTGTACCGCCAAAGCCAATTGCTGCATGTTGAGCGCTCCTCTGATACCGCCCATGGATCCTGTAGAGACAGAGACCACACCGATCGGTTTTTTATGAAAAGCGTTGATGGGAAAATGATCGATGAAGTTTTTCAATGCAGGGGTATAACTGCCGTTGTATTCCGGAGAAACCCAGATGAAGGCATCACTGTTTTGAAGCGTAGCGGCCAATTTGGAAAAGGCTTCGGTGTGTTGCGGATGCTTGTCCCACAAATCTGTCATGATCGGTAGATTAGCCTCTGCCAGATCAATGATGGTGGCTTGACTGTTCGGCTGTTGATTGATGCGTTCCAGTAAATGCAAACTCACCCGATGGCTGTTTCGGTTTTGTCTTATACTGCCGGAGATGATGGTGTAATGAATAGGCATGATGTTTTATTTTTTTTTAGTTGTCAGTGAACAGTTAGTAGTCAGTTGCGTTTTTCATACTGTCCACTGACAACTGACCACTGTCTACTCATTATATGCAAATATCATTAGAAAATTTACTGATCGCATCCGGATCTCCACTAATAAATAAGGAGTCATGTAGTCTTACAATAGTAGCTCCGTCTACATGATGGATGATGCGCTTGTCACGCTGTATGGCGAGTACCTGCACACCGTACTTGCTGCGCACCGCACTTTCTGTCAACGATTTGTTCACGATGCCCGGTTGATCCTGTTCTACTTTTAAACAGACAATATCAAAGTAGGGCAGTGTGATTCTTTCTTTGTTGTGATCCACATGCACCGGGCGCATCATGTCGTAGACTTCTGTACGAATCTCCTGTATGAATACATTGATCTGATCTTTGGGGATCAAAAATTTATTCAACACGCGGGTGAAAATTTCCACGGAAGTTTCAAACTCTTCCGGAATCACTTCGTTGGCGCCAAGTTGCATGAAGGTTGCTACTTCTTTTACTGAACGTGTGCGTACAATGATGTAAATGGATTTATTGATTCTTCGTATGGTCGACAAAACATTCTCTGCTGCTTTCAAGTCGGAGATGGCGATCACCACCGCCCGTGCGGCACCGATGCGTGCATGCTCCAGGATATTGGCCTGCATGGCATCGCCGTATACGATGGGTTCTCCTCTGCGCAATTCGTGGCGCACGGTTTCAGGATTCAACTCGATGATGATGTAAGGAATGCCGGCAAAGCGGGAGGCTTTGCTCAGGTTTTGTCCGTTCACTCCATAACCGATAATGATCAGGTGGTTCTTTAATTTTTCTACTACCTGTTCGGTGATTGTTTTTTTTACATTGAGGTGGTGCAACCTGTTTTTAATGCGTTGGGGAATAAAAAGTTTGTAGGTGTATTTTAAGATCCGTTCCGTGTTATTCATCAACACCGGAGTCAGCGCCATGGTGAGAATGGAGATGGAAAGAAAATACTGATTGGTCACTTCATCGAGTAAGCCATATTCTATTCCGCTTCGGGAAAGAATGAACGCAAATTCGCCGACTTGAAATAAAGCCATTCCGGTTTTGAAACTCGTGCGCGGTGGATACTTGAGCGTGTAAGAGGCCAGGCTGGCGGTAAAGAATTTAACACAAATGGCAAGGATGGTGAGACAGAGTATAACGAGTAAATGATCCCTCAGAAAAGAAAGATCGAGCAACATGCCGATGGAAACAAAGAAGAAGCTCGTGAAAATCTCACGGAAGGGCATGATGTTTCCGGTGGCCTGATGACTGTATTCTGATTCAGATATAATGAGTCCCGCTAAGAAGGCGCCAAGTGCAAGCGACAGACCGATGGAGTTGCACAGCAAAGCGACGGAAAAACAAATCAGGATGGTAGTAAGGATGAACAAATCCTGGCTGCGTGTCTTGGCGACTTCAAACAATAATTTAGGAACGATGTAACGCGCACCGGCAAATACCAAGACCAATACAAAGAGCAGTTTGACAACTAGCTCAATGATGGAGCGTAAAATATTATCTTCTGCTCCGGCCAGCATAGGGGTAAGCAATACCATCGGTACCACCAGTAGATCCTGGAAGATCAGGATGGCAAGCGTTAACCGGGCATGCGGCGAATGCATCTCTCCTTTGTCGGCCAGTATTTTAAGTACGATGGCGGTGCTGCTCAAGGAGAATAAGAAACCAATGAAAATGGATTTGTTCCAGTTGCCCGATAGAAAATAATAACTGATGGCGATGATCACGATGGTAGCAAGTGCCTGTATCGTACCGCCTATGAATACCGCTTTCTTAATGGCAATCAGTTGTTTCAAAGAAAACTCCATACCGATCAGGAACAACAAAAAAATGACACCGATTTCGGCCATGTGATCCACCTCGGCGGTACCATGGATAAGACTCAATCCATAAGGACCTGAAATCACACCCGTCATCAGATAACCCAGTAAAGTAGGGAGTTTGATCTTCTGAAAGAGAAGGGTAACGACTACAGACAGTCCAAATAAAACAACAATATCCTGGATAAGAGAAAGGTCCATGTTACTAAGTTAATAGTTTTTTACCATCTTTGTAAACCATGAAGCCTTCAATTCTACACTTGTTCTTTCCGCCTTCTATGATACTCTTACTTAAACGGTTGGGTATAGTGTTTGCTGCATTGACGGTTACACGTTTAGTGTTCTTCCTGTTGAACGTTGCGTACTTCAAAGAAATCTCTCCGCTTGACTTTGTACTGGGCCTGCGCTTTGATGCCAGTGCCATGGCTTATTTCTTTTCCGCATACATCATTTTGTCGTTACTGCCCATAGGATTGCAGCGCTATAAAGTATACCGCATGCTCTTAGCTATATTGTATTTTTTTCCGTTAACGGTGATGCTGTTGATGAATTTGTCGGATGCCGTATACTTCCGTTTCATCTTTAGACGCAGTACGTATGACGTGATACGCTACTTCTCTTCGTCTTCATCAGACGGCTGGAGACTGCTCTGGACCTTCGCGCTGGACTTCTGGTACATTCCTTTAGTGTTGATCGCGATACTCGCGTTGAGTGCCTGGACCTACTGCAAAGCCGGCAGAGGAGATGACGCCTTGAAACAGGAACGTTGGACATCCCGTTCGATCGCCTGGTTGTTGTCCATCGGTTTGATTGTATTGGGTGGAAGAGGAGGTTTGCAACTGATACCGATTACACTGGTGGATGCAGGCATCTATACGACTCCACGCGGCATGCCGCTGGTATTGAATACTCCGTTTTCATTTATGATCACGGCTTTTCAAAATAAACAGCAACCGCTGCATTACTTCACAACAGCAGAAGCGGAGAAATATTTCTCTCCGAAATACGAAGTCAAACCTTCTGTCATTTCTTTCAAAGGAAAAAATGTAGTGATCCTGATCCTGGAAAGTTTCGGACAAGAATATACCGGTTACTATAATAAAAAAGGAGGCTATACACCTGTACTCGATTCGCTGTTGCGTCAGTCCTATGTTTTTGTCAATGCCTTTTCGAACGGTAAACAATCGGTCGATGCGGTGCCGGCTATCTTGTCTGGTATTCCAGGTTTGATGCAGGAACCGTTCAGTGCCTCTGCTTACGCGGCCAACCGCATGCCTTCGCTCGGTACATACTTTAGCGAACAAGGATACCACACACAATTCTTTCACGGTGGAGTAAATGGAACAATGGGCTTCGAAGCCTTTTCACAATCGGCAGGCATGCAACATTATTATGGCAAGAGTCAGTATCCGGAAGTGAAAAGAGATTACGACGGCAATTGGGGAATTTTTGATGAACCTTATTTAAATTATTTCGCACACGAGTTGAGTAAAAACGACAAACCGTTTTTCTCTGTATTGTTTACCTTATCCTCGCATCATCCTTATACTATACCGGATGCTTACAAAGGAAAGTTTCCAAAAGGTAAATACGAGATCCATGAAAGCATCGGTTATGCTGATCATGCCTTGGGCAAATTCTTCGAAGAAGCGAGGAAACAACCTTGGTTCAACAACACCTTGTTCGTACTCACCGCTGATCATACGGCACACAGCGAGAATCCTTTCTACCAGCACGGTGGGGGAATGGGAATGTATGCGGTACCGATTGCCTTTTACGATCCAACCGGAAAATGGAAAGGTGTAGATTCCACCATCATTCAGCATGTCGATCTATTTCCTACACTCATCAGTCTTACCGGTGGTACCCTACAAGGTAAATTTTTCGGACGCAATGCATTGGATAAATCTGTACCGCATGAAGTGCTCAATTACAACTACGGTGGTTCTTATCAATACTTGAAAGACTCGTTGCAATCTACATTCGATGAGAAAAAAATAACAACGTTGTATCTTTTTCCAAAAGACAGCACGATGCAAAACAACCTGCTCGATAAATATCCGGCGCGCGCCCAACAAACGGAGAACGTCATCAAAGCCAAGATCCAAAGCTACTTTGAGAACATGGAGGGCAATACCTGGTGGAAATAAAGTGTGAGTGTGAGCGCGAAGTGTGTCCACTCTATACTCACACTTCACACTAAATATAAAGAGCGGAGAAACAGAAACAGAGCGATTGCATTCCGCTCTGTTTCTGTTTCTCCGCTCTTCTTTTATCTGATCACTGTCCCGAGGTATCGGGATCCACAGATCACTATAACACCAAATTCACAATCTTATTCGGTACAATAATAATCTTCTTCGGTGTCTTGCCTTCCAGCCATTTCACGACGGCTTCGTTTACCATCACCTGGTCTTCGATTTCTTTTGGAGAAAGAGTAACCGGCAAACTGATCTTCACGCGTACTTTTCCGTTGATGGAAACAGGATATTCAAAATCGCTTTCCTGTACATGGGCGGCATTGTAAACCGGGAATTTCGCATTCAATACAGTCTCTTTATGTCCCAGCTGACTCCATAATTCTTCACACAAGTGCGGAGCGAAAGGAGAAAGGATAACCACCAGTTGTTCGAGGATTTCTTTCTTATGGCATTTCAACGAAGACAATTCATTCACACAAATCATCAAGGTACTCACCGGTGTATTGAAGGCATAACGTTCGATGTCTTCTTCCACACGCTTGATAGTTTTGTGGAGTATTTTCAGTTCTTCTTTGGTTACGGCTTCGTTGCTCACGATGAGTTTGCCTTCTGTATCATGAAACAGTCTCCATACTTTTTGAAGAAATTTGTATACACCTTCAATACCGTTGGTGTTCCATGGTTTGAATTGTTCCAACGGTCCGAGGAACATCTCATACATCCGCAAGGTATCGGCTCCGTATTGATCTACGATGTCGTCGGGATTGACGACGTTGTGTTTCGACTTGGACATTTTTTCTACTTCACTGCCGCACACATATTTGCCTTCTTCTAAAATGAATTCGGCGTTGTGCAAATCTGGTCTCCATTTTTTAAACGCTTCAGTATCCAACACGTCGTTGTGTACAATGTTGACGTCGACATGCAGTGGTGTGGTATCGTATTGCTTACGCAGGTTATAGGAAACGTATTGATTCGTTCCGGTCACACGGTATACAAAGCTCGAGCGACCTTGTATCATACCTTGATTGATGAGTTTCTTGAACGGTTCTTCGTTGTGTACGTAACCGGTATCTTTCAAAAACTTGTTCCAAAATCTGGAGTACAACAAGTGACCAGTCGCGTGCTCTGAACCACCGATGTATAGATCCACTTGTCCCCAGTATTGTTCCGCTTCTTTGCTCACCAAGCGTTGTGCATTTTTAGGATCCATGTAGCGTAAGAAGTACCAGCTCGAACCGGCCCAGCCTGGCATGGTACTTAATTCTAAATTGCGCGCCACGAATTCCGCGTTGCGTCCCAATGGAGGTGCACCGTCTGGCGTAGGTTTATATTCGTCAATAGGAGGGAGTTCCAGAGGAAGTTCGCTTTCCTTGAACAACTTCGGTGTATCTCCATCGAAACTCACTGGTATCGGTTCGCCCCAATAACGCTGACGTCCGAAGATGGAGTCGCGCATTCTGAAATTGATCTTGGCTTTACCGAATCCTTTTTCTTCTGCATACGTCACCGCTTTAGGAATGGCTTCACTCACCGTCAGTCCGTTTAAGAAACCGGAGTTGATCATCGTACCTGCTTTCGGATCGAAATCTTCTTTGGTAATATCCGTACGATCACCTTCCTGCACGGCGATGATCGGTAAGTTGAAATGTGTAGCAAATGCATAGTCGCGTGTATCAGAAGAAGGCACGGCCATCACCACACCTGTGCCGTAACCGGCCAACACGTAATCTGCGATCCACAAAGGAATCTGTTCGTTGGTAAATGGATTGGTCACATAGCTGCCCGTAAAACATCCGCTCACCGTTTTTACATCACTCATGCGATCGCGTTCGGAGCGGTTCTTGGCTTTGTCCACGTAAGCTTCTACTTCTGCTTTTTGTGCAGCGGTAGTCAGTTGAGGAATCCATTCATGTTCCGGAGCAATCGACACGTAAGTCACGCCAAACGTGGTATCCACGCGGGTAGTGAAAACGGTCAACGTGATGTCTTGTCCGGTGACTTTAAAATCCAGTTCAGCACCCAAAGACTTTCCGATCCAGTTGCGCTGCATTTCCTTCATCGGTTCCGGCCAGTCGATGGTGTCGAGGCCTTGCAGCAAACGCTCTGCATAAGCTGTGATGCGCATGATCCATTGTTTCATTTTCATGCGCACAACAGGATAACCTCCGCGTTCAGACAATCCGTCTTTTACTTCTTCGTTGGCGAGCACGGTACCTAATTCAGGACACCAGTTCACCATCGTTTCCGATAAATAAGTCAGTCTGTATTTTTGAAGCAAAGCTTGTTTGTCTTTTTCGTTTAACGCTTTCCATTGTGAAGCATCAAACGATTCGGTATGTTCGTCGCAAGCCGCGTTGATTCCAGCGTTACCGTTCTTTTCGAAAGCGGCAATCAGCGTATCGATGTGTTCGGCTTTGTTGGTGTTTTTATTGAACCAGTGATCAAACAATTGCACAAAGATCCATTGTGTCCATTTGTAGTAATCAGGATTGGAGGTGCGCACTTCTCTTGACCAGTCGAAAGAGAAACCGATCTTGTTCAATTGTTCTTTGTAGCGTGTGATGTTTTTCTCTGTCGTGATGGCCGGATGTTGTCCGGTTTGCACCGCGTATTGTTCGGCAGGTAAACCGAAAGAATCGAAGCCCATCGGATGCAAGACGTTAAATCCTTTGATGCGTTTGTAACGCGCAATGATGTCTGTAGCGATGTAACCCAGTGGATGTCCCACGTGCAGGCCTGCACCCGAAGGATAAGGGAACATATCGAGTACATAGTACTTGGGTTTGGACGTGTTTTCAGTGACCTGGAAGATGTTGTTTTCTTTCCAGTAAGCTTGCCATTTTTTCTCGTTAGACGCGAAGGAGTAATCAGACATAGAAGGTGTGTTGTAAAGAGTATTAATTAAATGATGATAAGAATTAGTATGATCAAGTGTTGAATGACAATCGTTGGTTTTGGGTAAAGAATAGAAAGAGTACTATCGATGATGGTGAAATGCATGCTTATACTTTTTAGGGCGTTTCCCCGCTGTATACTGTAGCGTAATCTCGATGTTTTCTACGGCGGGGTCGGGCTTTCGCTCCAAGTCCGGCTTGCCCACAATGCTCAAGCGCTTCGGGCTTTCCGCTCAATCCCTTACGCAAACCTACAAACAACATTTGATTGCGTTAGGGATTGAGCCATTGTCTGAGTTCTTTTTCTTTGGCGAGTAAAGTCATTTATAGAAATGAAGTTTCATCCAAAGAAAAAAACGAGTGGCGAAAGCCCGGCCCGAAGGGAACGCCCAGATTATGATATGCATTCCTGTAAATATAGATCAACTCTAAATACACATCCACCAACAAATTATGTCACTCATCACCTTCAAACACCCATCGTCCAAGCTTACCCCAAGCCCTCTCTCCCCGCTAAATTAAGCATTTTTACCTTCTGCTGAACCTAAAACCGCAATTTTACAGGGCTATTCAAACTTTTTTTATAACTTAAGCGTTATCATTCGAACTCAAACCCCGATAACTATGAAAAATATTGCTCTAGGTGTCATTTTCGCCTTCTCATTGGCTCTTTCCGCTTCTTCTTTTGCAGCCCTTACAAACAATGAAGAATTGTCTGTAAGCTGCTCAGTGAGCGATAAAGACAAAGACAAAAAGAAAAACAAGAAGTGCTGCTCTACTGGTAAAGACAAGAAGTGCTGCTCTTCTAAAGAAGAAAAAAAGACAGAAGAAACAACCAAGTAATTCTTCTACAAATGAAGACTTATTCACGGTGTTGATAAGTTCAAACAGAAAGCCTTCCTACACCGGGAAGGCTTTTTTATTTTAGTATCCTCAAACTCATTCCCTTTTACCATGAAGCAATACCACGACCTGATGCGCCATATCCTTGAACATGGTGTCACCAAAACAGACCGCACCGGTACAGGTACTGTCAGTGTTTTCGGCTACCAGATGCGGTTCAACCTGCAGGAAGGTTTCCCGATGCTGACGACAAAAAAAGTACACCTGCGTTCTATTTTGCATGAGCTGTTGTGGTTCCTGAAAGGGGAGACCAACATCAAATACCTGAAAGAAAATGGTGTCAGCATTTGGGACGAATGGGCAGATGAAAAAGGAGAACTCGGTCCTGTATACGGCTACCAGTGGCGTTCATGGCCCACACCGGAAGGCGGACACATTGACCAAATCACCAACGTGATCAACCAGATCAAAAAAAATCCAGACTCCCGCCGATTGATTGTGAGCGCCTGGAACGTAGCGGATGTTGATAAAATGAAATTGCCTCCTTGTCACGCCTTCTTTCAGTTTTATGTGGCAGATGGAAAACTGTCTTGTCAGTTGTACCAACGCAGTGCCGATGTATTCCTGGGCGTACCGTTCAACATCGCGTCTTATGCGCTGTTGACGATGATGGTCGCACAAGTGTGTGGACTGCAACCAGGAGATTTTGTACATACGTTGGGTGACGCACATTTGTATTCCAATCACATCGAACAAACGAAATTGCAATTGAGCCGTGACTTCCGTCCTTTGCCACAACTGGTCATCAATCCTGAAGTAAAGAATATTTTCGATTTTAAATTTGAAGATTTTGAATTGAAAAATTATGATCCGCATCCGCACATTAAAGCCGACGTGGCAGTTTAAAAAAAATAAAAACAATTATGGAAAAATTAGATTCACTCAATCAGGTTGCTGAATTTCATACGACCTTCGGTCATCCGATCTTACCTCAGCCCACAGTGCCTCCCATCGAGCGCAGTGCCTTACGTATTTCTTTGTTGCAGGAAGAACTGGATGAGTTGCAGGAAGCAGTAGATGCCAAGGACATTGTAGGCATTGCCGATGCCTTGTGTGATTTGCAATATGTACTATCGGGTGCCGTATTGGAATTTGGATTGGGAGAAAAATTCAAAACGTTGTTCGATGAAGTGCAACGCTCCAACATGAGCAAGGCCTGCAAGACCAAAGAAGAAGCCGAACAAACCATTGCGCATTATAAAGCCAAAGGTACCAATAGTTTTTACGAAGAGAAAGACGGTCTATTCTTAGTGTACCGAGAAGGCGATCGTAAGACGTTGAAGTCTGTTGCTTATTCGGAAGCGGATTTGAAGGGGTTGTTGAAGTAATACCATCTTTTTTATTTTTAGACTAAAGTGCTCCATTTTTATAGTTGCACTTTAGGGAAACTTTTTTTATTTTTATATGGTTGATAAAACACCAATACATAAATACCGTAAGGTTGTTGAATACAAGGATTATTTTGAAAAATTCTTTATCAAACAAAGACCAAAAGTTCAAGATAAGATTTATTGGACTTTCAAGTTGATAGAACAACTTCCAATAGTTCCTGAAATGTATCTTAAACACATGGAGAATGCTGATGGACTTATGGAAATTAGGGTTCAGCAGGGAAGTGACATCTTTCGTATCTTCTGCT
This sequence comes from Chitinophagaceae bacterium, assembly GCA_028288365.1. GTDB lineage: Bacteria > Bacteroidota > Bacteroidia > Cytophagales > Cytophagaceae > JACMQM01. The sequence continues at coordinate 104,883 of JAQBNU010000017.1, forward strand.
TTTTCGATGAGGATCAATTGATAGTACTTGCCAATGGATTTCAAAAGAAAACACAGAAAACACCCAGACAAGAAATTGAAAGAGCAATAAAAATTATGAAACAATATGAAAGCGAAAAAAAGTAATATCGTAACATTAGATGAGATGATCGATCGGCATTACGGTAAACGTGGTACCAAGAAGCGAGAAGAGTTCGAGAGAGGATATGAAAATTTTAAAATCGGTGCTTTGATTCAGATTGCCCGTTTGGAAAAAGGATTGACGCAGGAAGAGCTGGCCGAGAAAGCTGGTACTACGAAGTCCTATATTTCTAAATTGGAAAATAATGTGAAAGAAGTTCGCTTTTCGACGTTGCAAAAAATTGTTGAATTAGGTTTGGGAGGTAAACTTCAACTTTCCATTAAGTTTTAAAACATGTATTCCGAATATTTCGACAGTTCCACGCTCACCGCAGAAGATAACAATCTCCTAAGCGAATTCGCCACACGCCGCGCCATCATTTTGCATTTTATCCGTCAACAAAGAAAATACGTGTTGACCTGTCCGGCTTGTGCTTTTCCTACCTTGCATCATCAAGGTGGATTTGAAACTTGTCCGGTATGCGATTGGGTAGACGAGGGACAAGACGACGAGGAAGCCGATGAAATCTGGAAAAACCGCAACGGTAAATTGTCATTGACAGAATACCGCGTGGCTACAGGCTATGCACTGCGCACCTTATGCCACGAACAGAAAGGAAGCTTAGTAGCCGATCCCGTGGAAATCATTGATGTCATTGAACAACACGAGGCAAGAATGGATGCCTTTCAGGAAACCAATTCCATGAACGTCGACGACGATCATCCGGTGTGGGAAGCGTGGAAAAAAGAAAAGGCAAAATTAAAATTAGATTTGATCAGAAAATAAAAGAGATGACAAACCTCTTATCATGGACTGGTAAAATCAAACCGACTACTTTTTTTGTGGTTTGTGCCACGGTATTCGGATTGATCTTTATCCTCCTCACGCCGCCTTTTCAAACACCCGATGAGTTCAATCATTTTTACAGGGCCTATCAAATTTCAGAAGGGCAGTTCATCGCTCTCCAGCCCGATCAACGGCTGGGAGGGGAGTTACCGGCAAGTCTGATGAAGCTCTCCGAACCTTTCAGGGCAATGCCCTTGAAGGATTATGTCTCTACAAATTATGCGACCATCGTCGCACAGTTTGCTATACCCTTAAAACCGAAAGAAAAAATATTCATTGATTTTCCGAATACAGGTTTGTATTCACCGGTATCTTATTTTCCTCAGGCGGTTTCTATTTTTGTTCTTCGTCTGTTTGAATTACCTCCACTGTATATTTTTTATGGTGCACGAATAGGAACCTTATTGTTTTGGGTCTTCGGTATTTTTCTGACGCTGCAACTGCTTCCTTTTTACCAATGGTTTTTTGTACTCCTTGCGCTGCTTCCCATGTCTGTGTTTACCAACATGTCTTTGAGTGCCGATGTAGTGACTAATCTTTTGTCTTTTTTGCTGATGGCGTACAGTTTGAAATTAGCCTATGAAGAACAGGTTGTATTGACCAGGCACATTCTAGTGTTCGCCATACTCTGCATGTTGTTGGCTCTGGCTAAAGTGGTTTATATTCCATTGATGCTTTTGTTCTTTATCATTCCAAAGAAAAAATTTGCTAATAGCAAAATATACTTTTTGCAACTGTCTTTTTTATGTTTAATCTCTTTCTGCACGGCTTTGTGCTGGTCACTGGTGATAGCGGATCTATACATTCCATATAGTTTATACAACCCCGCTTTCAGAGAAGGTCCGATCATGGAGACATGCATTGTATACTGCGCCAATATGCAGGAGCAGTTGCACTATATTTTCAGTCAGGGGTTGTTATACCTGCCGGAAGTGTTCTTGCATTCTATGACCACCGCTTTTGATATGTATGCAGAAGGTTATATTGGTACATTTGGCTGGTTGGATACTTACATTCCTTTACGGTTTGTTTACACCGCTTATGTGGTTATATTTTTTGTGGCCGTTTTTGGAGGGGAAAAATCAGTGGCACTCAAATGGAGTAACAAATTGATTTTAGTAATCGTATTGATTGCATCACTTAGTTTACTGCTGTTGTCTCAATTGCTTACGTGGTCTTGTGTCGGCACCGGATTAGTGCGATTGATACAGGGACGTTATGTCATTCCTCTGTTTCCTTTATTATGGATGCTCTTGTACAATCGCACATGGTTGTATCCACGAAGCGTAACATTTCTGGTGACCGTGTTTTCGGTATGGAGTCTTTCATATAGCAGTGTGTTATTGTACAAACGTTATTATACCAAACACGAAGTGAAATTAATACACGTTTCGTGTGGTGCTGAAAAAGTGACGAAGGATAATTATTATAATACTGACAACCCTTCTATCGTATTTGAAAATGGGAATACGCAAAGTAAGGAACATGCACGATCAGGATTTTATTCAGCAAAAATAAGTAAAAGTAATCCCTATGCCTTTACGTATATGCTGAGTGGTTGTGGATGGAGCGATAGTATAAAAGTAGATGTCTGGAGATACGGTAAGCACGGAACACTTGTCATTACAGACGTCGATGATGAATTCTCTTCTTTGTCTTCTGAACCGATTGAGACGGACAGCCTTGGATGGGATCACCTGCAAGTGAATTTTTTTGTGCCTTTCTTCGTAAAGGAAGAAGGACTAAAAATATTTATGTATAACGAAGATGAAAACGATTCCTCTTACTTCGATGAATTGCGTATTACTCATCGAAAGATCAGGTAATAAATTTACTTTCGTTTTTTCTTTTTCTTAGGTTCTTCTTCTTTCTGTTGAATCTCTTTCATCAATGTTTTCCAATCGGTATGTTGTTCGTTAGAGATGTCTATGGTTTGCGCGTAATCTCCTTTGTGTATATCGAGTGTCTTGATGGGTTGTTCGAGGAAACTTTCTATTTCTTCCAGCATTTCTTTTTCTTCTGTACTGCAAAAAGAAATGGCTTGTCCCTTTTGCATCCCTCTGCCTGTACGTCCCACGCGGTGTACGTAATTTTCTGATACGTCAGGTAAATCGTAGTTGACTACATAATCTACGTTGGCAATGTCGATGCCTCTGGCACTGATATCGGTAGCAATCAGTATTTTTACTTCTCCGCTTCTGAATTGTTCCATGACAAACAACCTGTCCTGTTGTTCCTTGTCACTATGAATGGTCATGCTTTTGATGCCCATTCTTTCCAGTGCATTGGTTACTCGTTCTGCACGTACTTTGGTACGAACAAAGACAAGAATTTTCTTGTCCGGATTTTCATTGATCACGCGTTCCAGAAAAAAACGTTTATCATCCATTTCTACAAAAGCCACGGAGTGATTGATGTTTTTAGACACAGGATCTTTAGGTGAAATCTGAATGCGAATGGCGTTGCGTACCAACGAGTAGGCTAGTTTTTTAATCTTGTCGTTGATGGTAGCGGAAAAGAATAAGGTTTGCCTGTTCTTAGGCAATCGTTTGATGACATCCTGAATATCCTTGATGAATCCCAGATCCAGCATGTGATCGGCTTCATCGAGTACCAGTACTTCTACACGATCCAGTTTGATATGCCCCTGGCTCATCAAATCAAACATACGTCCCGGTGTGGTCACGAGTATGTCTACACCGTCTTCGAATTGTTTGATCTGCGGTGCCTGATCGACTCCGCCAAACAGAGAAAAAGTTTTTACACCGGTATATTGCGCCAGCTTATTGAATACTTCTGTGATTTGTATAGCCAGTTCATGCGTCGGTACCATCACGACGGCTTTGATGCCATCAGGCGTACGGCCCTTTTGTTCTTGTACAATATTTATAATGGGAATGGCAAAAGCGGCGGTCTTGCCTGTACCCGTTTGCGCGATGGCCAAGACATCTTCTCCTTTCAAAATAGGAGGGATGGATTTAAATTGAATGTCCGTAGGTTTTTTAAACCCTAGTTCCTCTAAATTTTTTTTGATTTCAGGTGTGATCTTGAACTCTTCAAACTTCATAATGATTCATGCTAAGGCTACAAAGATACACAAGGCTTGTGGTATTTTATCTTTTACTTACGCTAACCTTTTAGATTTAATTAAAAGTCTTATTCTAAGTCGATCAAAAGCAATAAAATGACTCTATTGTAAGTAATCGGTTGTGTGAGGGATAGAAGTGGAAAGCCCGCAGCGAGGCAGCAGGCTGGAATAGCAAAATGCTCGTTTCGAGCGAGGACTTGGAGCGGATAGCCCGACCCGCAGGGGCACGCCCAATACATATTCCCTAATTATTGCCTAAGGAAAAGACACAATTATATCGACTATTATCTCCAATATAAATATCTTATGTCGTCCAAACGACAGTAAGTCCCTGGAATTATAGTTTACTTGCCGCATTAAAAAGAACAAAATGAAAAAGTTAGTGATTGGATGCGTCAGCCTTATCTTGTCTCATACTTTATGGGCTCAATCGACAGATGTCAGACATAAACAGTTTAACCTGGAAGACGGTGTAGCGTTACAGGAATACGATCCGGTGGCTTACTTCACGGTGAAAAAAGCACTTAAGGGAAGAACAGAATTTGCTTACAATTACCAGGGAGTTGTGTATTATTTCTATTCGCAGGACAATAAATATTTGTTCATGAAAAATCCAACGAACTATGAACCGCAGTACGGTGGCTGGTGTGCTTATGCCATGGGAAAAAATGCAGAGAAAGTAGAGGTAGATCCCAAGACATTTAAGATCATCGATAATAAATTATACTTGTTTTATAATTTTTATTTCAACAATACACTGACCAAGTGGAATGAAGAAGGGGAGCAACTATTGAAAATGAAAGCGGATAAGAACTGGGCAAAGTTCATCGGTAGTAAATAAATTCCTTATTGAATGGACATAAAAAAAGGACCTTTCATTGCTGGAAGATCCTTTACCCGTATTTATTCATCTAATTAATTATTGTAAGTGGCATCGATACGGCCGTGTGGCTTGTGTACTTTGTGATGCTTGTGTTGTTTTTGATGCCTTGCATAAGCACTGTGTCCTTGTGGACCTGGTGTAGCAGAAACTACTACTGTTTGGAACAATAACATACCTGCTGCTAATACTGAAAATACGATGGACTTTTTCATAGTGGTAATTTTTAGTTGTTCGGCTAATTTTATAATACTAATATCGGTTTTGATTCTGTAGTTATTTGGGAGGAAATCTGAGGAGATTCTGAAGTAAAAAAGGGACGAGGGACGATCAAATCGCCGTTCCTCGTCCCTCCTCGCTCGTCCCTTTTAGTATAAAAAGGAAAGGCTTATTATTGCTTTATGAACTTCTTTGTCATGACCTTTCCTCCAGCCGTTACTTCGGCAATGTAGGTGCCTGGTACCAGTGATTTAATGTTTAGCGAAGTCAGGTTTTCTGTAAAGTTTGTTTTCAATAATTCTTTTCCGGTAATGTCGCGGATAGATAAGGTCTGGTCTCTGTTGACAGACAAATCTACATTGATCATCACGCTTACTATTTCAAGTGCAGGGATGGGCCATAAGGTAAAGTCATATTGCCCCTTTAAGTCTACGACGATGATTCGCGATTGCGAAAGCGTACCGTCGTTGTCGTAGGCTTTTAGACGGTAATAATTGACGCTGTTAGAAGGAGTAGGATCGTAACAGAAATAAGTGCTGAGGTTTCCATCTGTTCCTTTCGCTTTCAATTCATCTACGAAGGTCCAGCTGCTTGATCCTTCAGTGGTTTTTTCTATCACGAAATAATTCAGGTCTTTTTCATGTGCCGTGATCCATTGCAGTTTGACTGCCGGACTTTCCAAGGTGCCGTAGAAAGAAAGAAGATCGACCGGTGTAGTGACCAATGTTTTAATCAATATGGCATAGTCTTCGATTTCATTGTACACATTGTCTATGCACGGATTGGTCGTTTTGGCTTTCCAGTTGTCATAGCCGGCTACTCTCATGCGCAAGGGTGTATTCAATACGACACTTGTACCTGTAGGAATGGTCACATTGGCATTGTGTACATACGCTCCGACAGGACCGTTATACACTTGTTCGCCCGCATCCAGAAAATCACCGTCGTTGTTGTAGTCTATCCATACAATGATATTATCGCCTCCATTCAAACTTCCTCCTTTTACTGTCAGGGGATAAGTACTTCCCTGGTATACAACGGCTGTTTGAGTACAGGTATAATCTACGTAAGACGAAGTCAATCCTGTGTTATTATTGATGTCAGAAAACTGCACACCGGAAATTCCTAATCCATAGCCACCTCCGTAAGTGTCCGTTACAATGGGAGTACAGGCAGGTGGAACAGCTAGTTTAAAGTAACGGATGGTGTTGGTGGTTGAACTTGTGCCATTGGCATTGGTCACTGTTTCTGTTACCGTATACTCACCGGAGGTGGTCACTTGTATCATGGGATTTTGTGATGTCGATGAAGTTTGATTGACATAGGTAATGCCGGCTGCCGGTGTGATGCTCCAGCTCCACGAGGTAGGTTGACCGGTTGACAAATCATGCAACGCATAATAGTTGTTGCAGGGATCTTTGGGTAATTGATTTCCACCGATGGTTTGCTGTGTATTGTAGATCACAAAATCGGCGGTAGGAGGTACCGGTGTTGATTTGTATAATTCTGCCTGCCAGATTCCTCTACCGAAAGTCGCTACACGCAATACACTGCTCGCCGTACCGTCGTTGTACATGTCCATGTCGGAGATATCTGCCAAAGTTGGCATGCCTCGGGAAAATAAAATCCAGTCTGCCATGGTGTTGTCTCTGTAATACACGCCTGGTGCCATGGCCACATAGACACCGTCGTTTGCACTGTAGCGGTCACTGATGATTTTTCTGATGCCCGAATTAGGAAGTGTACCGGTGATGTTTGTCCACGCGGCTCCCTGGTTGGTAGATTTGTATACTCTGTTGCCCAATGTCACCCAAACAATATTCACGTTGGTATTGTGTGCTTCGAGGTGTGCGTCGTTATTGGCAGAGGCACCACCAGGAAAAGGCAGGGTGGTGAAAGTAGGTGTAGCCGCTGTAGCATTATTGCTTCTGTAAATGTTGTTGTCACTTCGCACCACGTACATCAGGTTTTGATCTACGCGTGAAGCGGAACCATGTTTGTATCCTGAAGCAGCAGCATTGGCGATGACCATTTCTTTCCAGACGGGAGTCGCAGCTTTTAAATTTTGAGTGTTCCATACTTTGTTGTCGTAAGCAAACATCAAATTGGTATTGGCCGGACTGGTAAAAAATTGCAGGTTGTTTGGTGTCAGGTCATTTCCTAAATTATCTGTAGTCGCCCAGGAACCTTGTGAAGATTGACCTCCAGCCATGTCGAAAGTATATTTACTAAAGCGTCTGTCTCCATAAGCCAGCGTCTGATCAAACTCATCAAATTCAAAATCGTCACCATAGTCACCACCACCAATGGTCGTCACATCTCTGTTCCAGTAATACTGTAGCCCGTTGTCTTGTGTACCGCCGAGGTATTGTTCTTTATATAACTTGTCTTGTCCGTAAGAATAGTATTCCGTAGCGGCGAGTCCATCGCTGCATACTTCCCACACGTTATCGTTGGTGTCTGTTGTTCTTGCCATTCCTCCATCACAACACACATAGAGTTGATAAGGCGAAGTATAATGTGGAGAGAAAAGCAAATAATGTATATCGGTATGCAATCCATTGCTTCCTCCGCAATACCAGCAGGAGCGGTTGATCCAGGAAACACCGGCATTGGTACTTTTCCATACACTGTGGCTACCGATGTACACAATGTTGGCATCGTTAGGATGCACCGTGATGCATAAATTATATCCTCCCTGACTACCAGATTCCGCACCGGTCGGATCGTAAGCAAGAATGTTGGGTTGTCCCGCTGTAGGAGGATTGGCCGCATCAGACTGCAAGATGAAATTATTACCGCTGTTGGTAGAACGAAACAAACCGGCAAAAGTGCGGGTCGTGTTTTGATAAGCGAGTACGTATACTACATTGTCATTTGCTTTGGACACACCGATTCGTAAAGAGCCGAATGCTCCTCCATCCGGCGAAGAGAGTCCGGCTGCTGCGGCTTTTGCGGTCCAGGTCGCACCAAAGTCTGTTGATACCCAGAACTGTGTATCGGAACAAGCATATACAGTATTTGATCCACCGGCTGTGGGTTTCATCACTACATCGCGCATGCCGGTAGTGGTCAGTGTTTGCGTCCAGCTAGTTCCGGCATTGGTCGATTTCCATACCCCGTTATAAGCGGCAGCCAATAGTACATTATTATTCGTACCACTCATGATCATGCGGTTGACCAAGGTATTGCCGAGGTTGGTGCTGCTCTGCGCCCATGTCGCTCCGCCGTCGGTCGATTTCCATACGCCTCTGGGATTGTTGTACCACCAGGCCTGGTAATCGGTATCACCGGTGCCGATGTATAAAATATTAGGATTGGTATAATCGACTACCACACATGACATTTTAGTCACCCAGGGAAACATATCCGTATTCAACTGAAACCAGTACTGGCCTTCTGTTGTCGTCTTCCACAAACCACCAGAGGCAGACGTGGCCCAAATGGTTTTAGGATCGGTGGGATGAAAAGCAAAGTGCGTGACACGCCCAATACCGGTGGGCTGTCCCACGCCGTTCAAGGGGAATTTGATGATGCTGCTTTGCGTCCAGGTCGTATACGTTTGTGCGTAAACAGAACTGAACGACAATAAGAGTAAAACTAAAAAGCGAAAAGTTTTCATGGCGGAGTCTTGCAAGAAATTATTTGATGTGCGTATCTATACCTTGTGTCTGATTTTTCCAGATGGCTTCCTGTTGTTCTGTGGAAAGAAATTTCCCTGTTTCGGGATCTACCTTATCTCGCATGGTTTGTTTCCAGTTGATGAAACGTTTGTAGGCATAAACCATCGCATAAGAGTTGGGATCCTTGAAATGTAAACCTTCTTCCTCTTCGTGTTCTTCTTTTTTATAGGTGCCATTTTTTTTCTCCCGTTCTCTCTCTCTCTCCCGTTCTCTTTCACTTTTTCCTTCTTTTTCTTTCTTGTCGCTCTTCGCATACAATTCATTCGCTTCTCCTTCGCTCTCTGCCGGAATTTCTCTGCCCAACCAATAGATGGCGAAAGCTCTACAGGTTTCATTGTAATTGGCGTTGGGGTCGTTCATCATGTCCATCCATACCGGTGTTTCATGATACCTTTCAAATTGTTGTTTGCGGGCAACAGAATCGATTTGCGCATCACTAGTATGAGCTTTTAGCAGGAAAGCCAAAAGAAGAATAGTCAGTTTTGTTTTCATTGATTCAGGTGGTTCATCACGTATATAAATGTACTGTTTTTCATTGTGCTATTCAACGATTGAAGGCTTATTTCAACGCCTCCGGAGCTTTATTCATCAGTGTTTTTGAAGGGTTGAAAAAATATATTAAATACTTGCTTTTTTTTGTAATAACTTTTGAAAGTTGTTGTAGTAGATGGTTTGAATGGTTTAAGTTAGGACAAGATGGCTTGCTTTTTGTATCTTTGAAAACAACGGACAATGATTCATTCTCCTGTTGTATTGTTTATGATTCAAGCCCATTGGCCACATACAACTCGTATTCTTAGTTTCGTTTTTTTATATGCGATGCTTCTTTGCATGTCATGTGTTATTTGTGCACAGGATGGAAGAGGTGTGGATGTCTTTCTTCATCCTAATAAATTTTATCATAAGTTTTTTCCGCATCTTAAAATTAAAAAACCGGATACCGATTCTTTATACATCAAGTCTTATCCGGAATACCTCACCATCGGTACTCACCTCATTGCACCTACCATCAACCTGGATCTTCATTCGCGAAGCACAACGGCAAATGCATCGGATGCGACGTCTAACTTTCGGACAAACATTGGCAACATACTGGCCTTTTCAGCGAGTTATCGTTTCGTCACAGCAGGATTTGCAGTAGTCGTATCTTCCAATCCAAAAGATAAACAGGATTATGCGTCGACAAGCTATCGCACGGCTACGATCAAATACAACGGTGCGGCATATTACCTTCAGTTCAAATACATTCGTACCCATGGCTATACCGACGTCAACGAACGCAACAGCGATTCGTTAAAACATTATACACAACGTGAAGATATATTGGTGAAGGAATTTCAATTCGAAGGCATGTACAATTTTGGCTGGAAAAAATATTCGTATTATGCCCCCATTGATTATACACAGCGTCAGTTGAAAACACGTGTCGGCCTGTTGTTAAAAGGAGGAGTGTATTACAATCAATTATCGGCTGACTCCAATTTACTGACGATGAAACAAAGAGCTTTCTTTGACGATTTCACAGATATTCGTACCATACGAACCACATCATTCAAGCTCGCACCGGGCATTGGTGCCAACCTGGTCATCTTCCGAAAATTTTATTTGTCGGCTGCTCTTTTTACTCCTTACAATTTATACCTGTACAATTATTATACACACGATGCAGAATTGGTACACAAAGGCACGAGCATCGCATTGGTGTTGGATGGTAACATCAGTTTGGGTTACCAGTCTGAACGATTCTATGCAGGCCTTCGCTACCAGGCCGATAGCAAGAGTGTTTCTTTTAATACCGTGGCCATGAATACCTTGTTCAGTTATTTCGGCTTGGATGTAGGTTACCGTTTCATTGCTCCAAAGCTGGTTCAAAAAGTATATAAGGAAACAATGCCTCCTGGTATGTAAAACGGAACTAAATTTGGCTTGCGCTTTGTCTATAAAGAGGCAGACGTTCCACCTTTTCGTGCTATGAAGATTGTATATACTTGTCTGCTGTGTGTTGTTTTTTTTGCAAATGCGTTTGGACAGAAAGAAAGTAAAGCAGAAGAGAAAAAAGATACGCTCACGCATGAAAAATTCATCACCATGGTGAATTTCAATCGTGATCAAAGTTATATCACCTTCAGTCAGGGTTTTGGAAATCTTGAACCTCTTATCTTTGAGGGGAAACTGAGTCCCAGTTATTTCTTATCCAATAAAGGCAGACGCTGGGCATTGATGGCCAATCCTCAGGTGCAGATTCGTATGCTCAATAAAGAGTCATACCCGATCCGGGTGCCGAGTTATAGATTGTACCTCACTTTTTTCCGTGGCATAGATTTTTGGAACAGAGGTATTCTGAAAAACTTTTTATACGATGATGCTTTATGGTTTGTCAGTGTGGCGCATCATTCCAATGGACAAGAGGGTAATACTTACGACAGTACGGGGCATCTGGATATTGACAGGGGAAATTTTGCCACAAACTTCATACAGTTTGGTTTGGCTTCTTATAGTTCTTTACCCATGGGACATACTTATAATTCCTTGAGACAAATCAAGGTGCACATGGAGATTCATCCCACCGCTTTTCCCGTGGACTGGTACGATGATGACCTCAAGGGACAGTATGGTTTCTATCGTTTATTTGTCACCTACAGTTTGTTAGGAATCAGAAGAAAAGAAAACATCAACTGGATGACTAATTTTCTCAGGCACTCCAGTTTTGAAATACAAACAGGTTGGATCTTCGATGACCTGCGTGGATATGACGCGGTAGATGTGGAGCACAGATTGATCGTAGACATGAACTACAAGTATTATCCGGATTGGATCTCAGAGTTTGCTTTTTTTGTGCGCTACTATTATGGTCAGGATTATTACAACATTCATTACGAAACGCAACTGAGTGTATTGAGTTTTGGATTAACGTCCAATATTGTAAAAATGAACGACGCGATTAAGTACATCGGACGTAAGAAAAAAGATAAAAGTATTATTTCTACAAGTCCTTGATCTTAAAAATTAAATGTAGCACCTGCATAATAATTTCTTCCCGGTGCGGCATTGTAGTAGCGGCCTCCGGTAGCGTTAAGATCATTACCTAAACTATAATGCGCATTCAGCAGATTGTCCACTCCGGCAAAGACATCCAATTTAGCACGATGACCGATGTGATACGTGCATCCGATTTTTAACTGCACTAAATGATAGGAGCCAGCGTATACAGAGTTGGCATCATCCAATGGAATACGATCGGTATAATAGTGTTGTACAAACAAGTAATAGTGCTGAAGTAAATCCAATCGAATGCTTGTCACGACCGTGGCCTGAGGAACACCGGTAAGGTGGTTACCGGAATAGTTAGCACCTGCAACTTGGTATTCAGAAAAAGAAAAATCGTAATACGTCAAACTGTTTCTGAATTGAAGTCCTTTTATAAAATGTAATTCATTAGGCTTGATGAGCTGCCAAAACAATTGGAGTTCCATCCCTTTTTGATTTGTTCCGCCTGCATTCACAAAATAATCTGCACCACTGGCATTTTGTCTTCTTACAATCGCTTGTTGAAGTTGGAAGTAGAAAAATACGAGATCGATTTGTAAACCTTGTGCCTGGCTTTGCACACGCACACCGCTTTCATAATTCCAGCCAGCTTCTGGCTGCAGGTTGGTGTAAATACTATTGGTAGAAGGTCTGATTTCAGCGAGTGTAGGGGGAGAATAGCCTTTGCTCGCAGAAGCTCTCCATACAAGACTTTTGTTCATTTTATACGATAAGGCAATTCTTGGCAGAAGTTGGGGTGTAAAGTGTACCTGTTGCCAATTGGTTTCCTGTGCCGGATAATTGTTTTTATAATGGTACCTATAATCGTTTAAACTCACCGCTGCTTCTATGATCCATCGATCCAGGAGGTCAATGGACAATTGTGTAAAAAAGAAATGTTGTTGAGCGATGAGATCATCACTGGTTTGTAAGGTGTCTTTGGCTCCCAAGGCATTGCCATAATCACTGATGGTGGAACTAGTTTGCTGTGCTTCCAATCCAACGTTCCATTTCCATTGCAGCACAGAGCGCCATTGATTTTTCCATTCCAGGTAAGTGCGCAGACCTCCTGTGTTTTCTGTACGCACTTCATAATTGGTAATGAAAGGATTTTTAAAATCGGTATGACTTCCAAACAATGTGAGCACGTGTCTCAATCGTTTGCCTATAGCTGCTTCATGGGAAATACCCAGGTACGATGTTTTGTTGTAAACAGCTGCCTTCTGATCTGTTGCTCCGGCAAAGGGACCTGCTGCCAGTCTTGCTGCACGAGGGTTGGCTTCGTATTGGTCCAAGGTCAATCCACCAGGTGTTTGGTATTTCATGTCAGAATAAATCGCGAGAAACTTCAGGTGATTCGTGGCACTATAATTAAACTGCTGCATGGTTTGAAAATACAAACGTTGCAATGCGCTGTTTTCACGGTAACCATCCGATCGTTGGTAAGCCTGGTATACATTCATCCGGTATTTTTTCCATTGCTGATCGATGGATGCTTTTTCATTGAACAAACCAAAGGATCCTCCGCTTAAAGAAAGCGAAGCTTGTGTAGAATCCGCTGCATGATTCAATGGACTGATCAATACCACGCCTCCTGTGTTGGCACCGAACAAGCTGCCTTCAGGTCCCTTTAGTATTTCAATGTTTTTTATTCCACCTGCATCAAGCGAATTTAAATAGGTATTACCACCGGCATCTGTCAAAGGAAATTCATCGATGTATAATTTGATGTTGCGAATGCCAAAAGGAGAACGC